>JAUWTE010000044.1 GCA_030609765.1 Acidobacteriota bacterium | reverse complement strand
CTGCATGCCGAGATCCTTCGCAGCGAGGCGGCCGACGGTTCCGTCGGCTTCCAGCTTCGCGCTATCGAGGGCGAGCTGTGGACGGAGAGCGAGCCGTCGGAGAAGGTCGGCGAAATGGACTTCGCGCAAGGCGCTCGCGCCCGCATCGGCCATTACACTGTCTATTCAGATTCCCTCGGCAACTTCGGCGCCGTGGTCCGAGCGCTCGATTTCGACTCGCCCGCCTACACGGAGTTCGCCGGCCTCGAGTACTTTCCGCCCGACCCGGCCTACAGGATCGGGGCCACGGTGACGCCCTACGAAGAGCCCGAAGAGATCAGAATGATCGACACGAGGGGTTGGGAGCGACCGGCGTGGCGGTACGGTGAAGCTGCCTTCACCCTCCATGGTGAGGACTTGAGCGTAGTGTTGCAAACCTGGGTGGCGGAGCCCGGCCCCGACGACCAGTTCTTCATCGCCATCACCGATGCCACCAGTGGCGAGGAGACCTACCCCGCTTGTCGCTACGTGGAGGCGGAGTTCGTGGCCGAGGGACCGCTACTGCTCGATTTCAATCTCACAACCAATCCCTCCTGCGCCTACAACGATGGCTTCGCTTGCCCTCTTCCGCCACGCGAGAACCGCCTGCAGGTTCCCATTCGCGCCGGCGAGAAGATCTACCCGCATCACCACTGAGGGGGGCGGATGATCGAGGACAAGGACCATATGAATCGCGGCAGGTTGTTCGGTGGAGCGACGCTGATCGTTCTGGGGTTGATGCTCTTTCTCGAACGGTACGGCGTCGTCGAGATCGGGCAGTACTGGCGTTTCTGGCCCTTGCTGCTGGTGTTTTTCGGGCTCTTTCAACTCGTGGCGCCTCGTAGCCCCAGCGATCGCGGATCGGGTCTCTGGCTCCTGTTGATCGGTGCCTGGCTGCAGATCAACTTGGTGAACCTGTTTGGTCTCAGCTTTCACACTTCCTGGCCGTTGCTCCTGATCCTCATCGGAGTCGGCATCCTGCTCGGTGGCTTCTTCCCGCAGCTCGACCCAGAGGATCCAGCAGCGGAGTAGGAGGATCCAACAGGGGAATCGGCCGAAGCCCGCCGTCTATTCCTGGTCGTGCGCCCGTGGTGGCATGGTGTCCAGCACCTTGCGCACATCCGTCGCCAGTTCGTCCGGGGAGAAGGGCTTCTGTAGGAAGCCGGCCTGGCCGAGAGAGACTCCCTCCCCGGCAACGGCGTCCTCGGAATAGCCGGAGATGAACAGCACTTTCAGCTCCGGCCTGCGACCCGCGAGGACACGGGTGAGCTCCGGACCGCTCATGCCCGGCATCACCACGTCCGTGACCAGGAGATGGATGGGGCCCTTGTACTGGTCGCTGACCGCGAGGGCCTCGTCGGGGTCTCTCGCCGCCAGGACGGTGTAGCAGTTGCTTTCGAGCACGAGCTTGGCCACCTCGCGGACTCTGGTTTCATCATCCACCAGTAGAATGGTCTCGTAGCCGCGCAACTCGACGTCTCCGTGGTCGTCGATTTCGGGCTCGTCCTCTTCCTCATCCACGGCGGGAAAGAGAACCTCGAACCGAGTCCCGTCCCCGGGAGTGCTATGGACCTCGATGTGCCCCTCGTGTCTCTGGACGATGCCGTAGACGGTCGACAATCCGAGCCCCGACCCCTGGCCTTCCCCCTTAGTGGTGAAGAAGGGCTCGAAGATGTGTTGCAGGGTTGATTCATCCATGCCCTGCCCGGTGTCCGAGCAGGTCAGCCGCACATACCCGCCCGGCGCCAGTTGACGTCCTAACTCCCAGAAGTCCAGGCCGATCTCCACGTTCCGGGTCTCGATAGCCAGGGTTCCTCCTCCGGGCATGGCGTCGCGAGCGTTGATGGCGAGGTTCATGAGCACCTGCTGGAACTGCGCCCGATCAACGCGGATGTTGCTGATATCAGGGTCGGCGTCGAATTCGAAGGAGATGTTCTCGCGAATCAGTCTTCGGAGGGTTTCCAAGCCCTTTTCAATAAGCCTGTTGGGATTGGAGACCACCACGGAGATCGGTTGCCTGCGACTCGCAGCTAGAAGCTGGTCGGTCAACCCTTTGGCGGCCTGCGCGATCTCGATAATCTGGATCAGGTCGGTGCGCAATTCCGGGTCGTCCTCAGCCCGGTCGAGGGAAAAGCGCGCGTACCCGCCGATGCCCGTCAGCAGGTTATTGAAATCGTGAGCCAACTCCCCAGCCATCCTGCCCACAGCCTCCATCTTCTGCGAATGGCGAAGCTGGCCCTCCAGACGATTGCGCTCGTCGTTGTCGACATAAATCACGTAGATACCGACGCGCTCGCCCTCGACGATAACGGGAACGCCGAATATCTCGACCTCGGTCAGCGTGCCGTCCTTGCGGTTCCGTTGGCTCTCATAGCGCACCACCTGCCCGGCGCGTACACGGTGCGCCAGCTTCCGCACGGACTCCCGTTCTTCATCCGGCACCAGGAGATCGTGGAGCCGCCGCCCCATGGCCTCGGAGGCCGAGTACTGGAAGAGCTCTTCGAAGGCAGGGTTGCACTCGACGATCCGGCTGTCGCCGTCCAGCCTGACGATAGCCAGTGGATTGCTGGCGATCAGGGCCGACAAGAGCTGGTGCTGCCGCTCCAGGCTATTGAGTGCCTTACGACGTCGCTCCGCCTCTTCCGTGAGGGTCGTGTTGGCGGCAGAAAGCTGCGAGGTTCTCCGCTCGACCCGCAACTCGAGCTCGTCATGGGCGGCGCGCAGGTCGCGGACGGCCGAGTCCCGCTCTTTTACGAGGGTTCGCTGGTGCGACCAGGCCGCGATGGCCAAGAGGGGGAGAAAGCACAGCAGGCAGATCTCTCGAGCCAGATGAATCGCTGGATCGAGGAGCCCCGCAGCGTTGAAGGCGAAATGAAAGAAGGGCATGGCGAAGACATACGCCACGAGCGGCGCTGACGGTGCCAGATCGACGTCCTCTCGGGCCCTTTCCGGTTCAGTGTCGTCACCATCCTCTTGTGGGTGGTTCTTGGCGAGGGCGGCAACCACGAGCAGGATGTGCGGAAGATCCCATACCAGATCCAGGAGCGATCCTGATTCCAGGTAGGGAATGTCTCCATGGAACATTAGGATTTCGGCCAGATCCACCAGCATCCAGAGCGCTGCGGCGGCAGCGAACAGACCATAGATCTTTCGCCAGTGCAGCGACCCACATTCCCAGTACAGGTAGGTGAAGCGAGCGAAAAGCAAACAATCCAGCGTGAAGTAGAGCAGGTACGAAGGGACCCAGGTGTCGTAGGCCCCCGGCGAGAGGCCCTGCGGGATGATGACGAAATAGGTAAGAAGGCCGTAGATGAGAATGAAGGTTGCCGTGACCTCGAGGTTCCAGAGCGAGGGGGCTGCCTCCGAGGCCTTCTTCACATGCGGCCGGGTGATGATCGCCAGGAGGAACAACAGGTAGAGGAGCAGATAGAGCACGTCGATCATCAGGTCCATCCAGCTCATCCACCTGCCGTCAGGCGTGGCCAGATACACAAGGTCGACGACCAGCCAGACCAGCACGCCTGCAGCAATCAGGTTCCAGAACCGTCGCTCTCGCGCCGACCTGATTTCCGCGAGGCGGTAGCGGATCGCGACGAGCAGGAACACCGACAGGAAGATACCCACGATGTACTCGGCGAAAAACCAGAGCTGTTGGCTCGACAGGACGGGCAACAGATAGAGCAGCACGAGGCACGCCAGGAGGGCGAAAAAGAGCCGCGCCATCGGGTCGCGATGGAGGTTGGACCGCACCTCGCTCAGTTCGGCTCTCATGTCACCCGATCGGGTCGGCGCTGCCACCGCGGGCGACACGCTCAGGGGCCGGTCCTCCCCTGAGAGCTCGGATCGTCGCCGACCTTTGGCTCGAATGCCTAGTAAACCACTGCTCCCAGCTGCATTCCACGCATCACGGCGGATATCGCCTCGCTTGAATCAAGCGCAACGCGGTTCTCGCGTGCCATTTCGATAGCGCAGCCGCGATCCGTTGAGAAATCAAGGCTCTATCGCAATGTGCAAGTTCGGCCTCCTCGTGCGTCTGAGCTAGGTAGAAGGAGATCAAACCGCTTCCCTGCAACCCTGGAGGTATGCCGTGCACGCACAACGCTTCTTTTCTTGGCTGGCGTTCAGCCTGACCCTGGTGGTCCTGGTCGGATTAGCCGGCGAGGTGGCTGCGCAGGGCTGGATCGAGCCCATCCACGGTCGCCCCGTAGATCCCGTTGTCTCGCGCGTACGAAGCGATGTCACTGTCACCGTCGATGGCACGCAGCGGGCGGCGCGATTCGAGGTGGAAGAGGTCTTTCGCAATGGCTCTGGCGCCATGCTGGAGGGGGACTATCTATACCCCATTCCCGCTGGGGCCGTCTTTACAAATTTCTCTTTGTACATGGGAAGCCAAGAGTTGAAGGGAGAGATACTGCCGGCCGAGAAGGCTCGCGCCATCTACGAGGAGATTGTTCGACGCAAGAAGGACCCAGCCCTGATCGAGCTAGTTGGCCACGGAGTTCTACGGGCGCGTGTGTTTCCGATCGACCCGGGCGATACCCGCCGCATCGTGCTGCGCTACACACAGGTGCTCGGCCGAGACGGCGACCTTCTGCGGCTGCGCTATCCGCGTATTGTCGGCATCATCCCTGGTACCGAGCACATCGAACAGGCAGGACCGCTGCTCCGGCAGGGCGACCACAATCACCCCTTCAGCCTGACGGTACGGGTCGAGGGCGCGGATCTGTTCGCGACGCCCTACTCACCGACCCACACCATCGAGGTACGTGAGCGTGGCGACAACCTACTCGAGATCACGCATGCGGGACGCGGTAATGAGCCGCGTGACTTCCAGCTCTTTCTGCCCCTGCGCGAAGCGCTCCTCGGGGCCAGCATCGTTACACATTCACTTGGCGATGAGCCGGGCTACTACATGCTGCTGATCTCACCCCCAACCTCCCCCGAGGAGGTTACGATTCCGCGGGACCTGACCATGGTGCTCGACATCTCCGGCTCGATGGAAGGCGACAAGATGGAGCAAGCCCGAGCGGCGCTCAGGCAGCTCGTCGCCGGGCTGCGGCCGGAAGATCGCTTCCGCATCATTACCTTCAACAGCGTTGTGAGATCCTTCCGGCCCGGCTTCACGGTGGCGGATCGCGCCAACGTCGACGAGGCGCGTGACTATCTGGCGGCAGTGCGGCCCGAGGGCAGCACCAATATCCAGGCTGCTCTCGAAGAAGCGCTGCGGCCGGAATCGGCTGAGGGAAGGCTATCGCTGGTCGTATTCCTGACCGACGGCAAACCTACCGTTGGCGAGACCGCGCCCGAGAAGATCGCCGTGCTCGCCCAGGGATTAATCGATAGAGAGCGCGTTTTCGCCTTCGGGGTCGGTCATGACGTCAACACCTACCTGCTCGACCGCCTGAGCGACGGCGGGCGCGGCACGACCAGCTACGTTCGTCCGGGCGAGGACGTCGAGATGGCGGTTGCCTCGTTGTCCAGCAAGATCTCCTATCCGGCGCTCTCAGACCTCAGGATCGCCGCCGCCCCGGTGCAGCTCGAAGATTTCTACCCCAGCTCTCTGCCCGATTTGTTTTACGGAGAGGAGCTGGTGTTATTCGGCCGGTATCGCGGTGAGGGTAGTGGCGAGCTCGTGCTCGAGGGCTCTCGTGGCGGCGAGGTCCAGCGCTTCGAATATGATGTCGAGTTCGCCCGGCGGGAATATGGGAACAGCTTTATCCCGCGCTTGTGGGCGGCTCGAAAGGCCGGTGCCCTGACCGCCCAGGTGCGCCTGCACGGTGCCAGCACCGAGTTGATCGAGGAAATCCGCGAGCTCGGCCTCAGGTACGGCATCCTCACCGAGTACACCTCGTATCTGGTCGAGGAGCCCAATATGCTGCCTGCCGCGGTCCCCCTTCGGGAGGCAGTCGATCGCGCCCAAGCCGTGAGTGCTCCGGCCGAAGCTCAGGTCGGCGCCATGGCCTTCAATCGGGCCGACCGTAGTAGCCGTCTGCGTCAAGCCACGTCGATGGACGAGGCCGAGGCGGCGATGGTCGGCGGTGAAGGCAAAGCTGCGGGTCGTTGGGGTAGCGGCGTCGACAGCGAAGGCGCTGTGCGGCACGTTGATGACCGTCTGTTCGTCGCGCGGGCTGGCGAGTGGCGTGATATCCGCCTGCAGGAGGGCGCGTACGTGGTCGAGGTCGCTTCGTTCAGCGATGCGTATTTCGAGATCCTGCGAAGGGTGCCGGAGCTGAAGGCATTCTTCGCCCTCGGCGAGCGCGTTATCATCGCAGGTGATGGCGTGGCGCTGAGGTTGACGCCGGAGGGGCTCACGAGATGGGAGCCCGAGAAGCTCAATATGGTTCTCCGGGGCTTTGGGGCGAGCCGCTGACCAGGCTGCTCCTTGCTGCTTCAGGGTGCCGGGAGCCCTCGTGGGGCTCCCGTTGCCCTGTCCCGAAACAGGAGAGCGGGCTTGGATCTTTCCCAGGTCTACCGCGAGCACTACCGATCGCTGGTGCGCTTTCTATATCGGCGAACCGGCGACCAGGGCAGGGCAGAGGACCTGGCCCAGGAGGCCTTTGTGCGCGCCATCGAACACCAGCCCACACAGCCGAGGGCGTGGCTATTCCAGGTTGCTGCCAACCTGGCCCGAGACGAGGGTCGGCGCCTCGCCGTGCGTCGCCGCCACCTGAGCTTGGTGCGCGACGAGGTCATCAAGCAGCGGCCGCCGCGGCCCGACGTGCAGCTGGAACGCAAGGAAAAACAGGAGCTCGTTCAGGCCGCGTTGGCGGAATTGTCGCCGCGCGACCGGGATGGCCTGCTGCTGTGGGAGGAGGGATTCTCCTACGACGAGATTGCCGAGATGCTCGGCCTTTCACGGGGCTCGGTCGGCACCACGCTGGCACGAGCCCGAACCCGGCTGGCAGAGACCTACCGGCACCTCACCGGTGCCGCAGGCTCCGATGCCCGGAGTAGAAGCGATGTTGCACCCTGAAGACGGCATTTTGCACGCCTACCTCGACGGCGAGTGCGATGACAGCGAACGTGCGGAGGTCGAGGAGCATCTGCATTCCTGTACAGAATGCAGAGCCCGCTTGGAGGCGGCCAAGGGAATAGGTCTCGAGGCCGGTTCGCTGCTGGGTGAGCTCGAGCCGGAGTCGATCCAGGCGCCGCCGTGGCACGAGCTCGAGCAGCTCGCGGCTGAGCGTCAACGCGCCACACTCCTGGCAGAGGAGAAGGAATCCACAAGGTCGGCCGCTCCTTTCTGGCGAATTCCGGCGCTCGCATGGGCCGCGTCATTGGTGGTCGCCTTCGGACTTGGCTGGCTCGTCAGCACGGATTTCCCAGGCACGGCGATGGAGCCGGAACGGCTTTCAATGCGGGATCTACAGGCCCAGTCGGAGTTGCCGGCCGCGGCCTCCGAAGAGCTTGACGCAGTACATGAATCATTCGAGAGCCGCGACGATGAGCTGCGTGCCAACCGGCCGGCCACTGCGCCGGGCCAGGATCAGCCGCGGCGCGATCGCGACGCGGGGGGCTTGGCTGCCGCCGACGAGATTGCCCAGGCCGCCGCCGGAGAGGGCAAAGTGTTGGATCGGGCGGAGGGCTTGGAGGAAGCCGAACCGCTGAGCGCGCCGGCCCTTGAAGCCCAAGCTCCTGCCGAGTTGCCCGCCGAGCCGCCCGCGGACCCGGCGACGGTGGTCGGGGCGGTGAGCAAGGATGAGTCCGGTGCGCGACAGCGTGAGACCGAGACTCCCGAGGTCAGAGCGGTGCAGGCCTTCGCGGCCCGAAAAAAAACGGACGCTGCTGGAGCGAAGGAGCAGGAGATCGTTCCCGCCACCGCCGCGGCGCCGGAGGCGCGCCAGCGGTCTGTGGTTGCCGAGGCCGAGCCCGAGGCCGTGCCCGAGGTCGCCCTCGAGGAAAACGTCGCGGCCGGCAGGGGAGGGTACCAGGCATTCCTGGGCAACTTCGCCGCGCCCGTCACTGGCGACGACTTTCGTCCGGTGAGTGCCGTGGGGTTTGTCTCGGTCTCGCCGGAGAGTGCCGCAGTCTGGCTCGGGGTGCCGCTGCGTATCTTGCCCGACTTGACGCTGCTGCGTGTCGAGGTTGGTCCCGGCAGTGTTGTCGACGCGGCGATTGCCGGCAGACCCCTGGTTGCCCTCTTTTATGAAGATGCCGCGGGGCAACGCGTCACACTCATCCAGCAGCATTCGGCCGGCCCGGCGAGTGGCAGCACTGCCCTGCGCCGTTCCGTAGCCGCACCGGCGACGATCGTCACACCGTCCGGCCTGCTCGCCTACCGCTGGCAGGACCTCGACTATCACCTCACCCTGATCGGCGAGTTGAGCAGCGACGCGCTGCGGGCCCTGGCAGATCGGGTTCGCTAGGCCGGCAGGGGAACTGAACCCACATGTGCAAGTGACAGCGTCTGGCACGTCACACAGTAAGAGACATCAGCGCCGGAGGAGAGAACGCGAGGCAATGAGCCTGTCGACCGGCTAGGTCCGGTCTCTCTCCGGGGGAGGATAGACGATGTTCGAGCTGGCGATTGCCTTTTTCGGCCTCCTGATTCTCGCGGTTCCTATCCTCCTCATTCTCCTCTTCGTGGCGCTATCCAATAGCAAGAGCAGGTGGCGCCACCTCGAATCTCGTTTCCAGGCGCTATCGAAGGCGTTCCAGGAGCTGCAGAGCGACACTCGAGAGCTAGAGCAACATCTCGAGCACGCCGGGCTTCTGCCGACCGAGTCCCGCGATCAAGAGGTTGAGGAAGAACAGCCTTCTGCCGAGGGGCCCATACATGCGCCCTATCGACCCTATCCCTCGGCCACACCTGCTCCTGCTAACGCCGCTCCGGCAGAAAGGCCACCGGCCGCCGCCCCGGCACCTCCAGCCACATCAGCTCCAATCACGGCAGCTCCGACTCCTCCAGCCACAGCCGCCACCGCTCGACCCGCAGCTCCACGCCCTCCCTCCGCACTCGACAAGTGGCGCCAGCAGCTCAGTGAACAGCTCGCCGGTGAAGGCTGGGAAGCGGTCATCGGCGGGAGCTGGCTCAACAAGATCGGCAGCCTCGTTACGGTAGTTGGCATCGCGCTGATTCTGAGCTGGTCTTGGGCCAACCTCGGCCCTGCGGGACGGGTGGCCATGGCCCTGGCGCTCAGCCTCTCACTTCTCGTCTTCGGAGTGGTCCTGGAGAGGCGACGCGGGTACGTGACCGTCGCGCGTGGGTTCATCGGCGCGGGATGGGCGGCTTTGTACGTGACGGCCTACGCCATGCATGGCATCGAGGCGGCGCGCATCATCGACGACCCCCTGTGGGGATTTGTTCTTTTGCTTGCCGTCGCGGTCGGCATGATCCTGCACTCGCTCCAGTACCGCTCACAGACCGTCACCGGGCTCGCTTACTTCATAGCTTTCGCTACCCTGACCCTAACGCCCCTGACACAGTACGCCTGGTTTGCTTCGCTACCCCTGGCTGCCTCACTCCTCTACCTGGCCTACCGAGTCACCTGGCCGCAGATGGCCGTGATGGGCCTGGTAGTGACCTACGGCACCTTCCTTTTCAGGGTGGGTGGGCTCGAGGCCTCCGATCCGCTGCTGGCCAACTGGAGCGTCGGGCAGGGGATACTGATCCT
Organism: Acidobacteriota bacterium; assembly: GCA_030609765.1. Taxonomy (GTDB): domain Bacteria; phylum Acidobacteriota; class UBA890; order UBA890; family UBA890; genus CALAKE01. The sequence goes on along the minus strand of JAUWTE010000044.1, from coordinate 2,338 downwards.
GTACTGGGTGCTCTTTGAGGCTTTCGATCTTCTCCGCGTCGCGAAACTGGGGCCGGAGCTAGATATCACCGAGACGGTCTTCCCGCTGAACGCGGCGGGCTTTCTCGGGATCTCGCTGATGGAATGGTCGACAGTGAGCCCCGAAACCCTGTATGCCTTTCTCGCCATGGCAGGTGGAGCTTTCACGGTGAGCGCCTTTCTGCGTGGCCGACTGCGACCCGCCTCAGCCTTCCCCGAGGGAACGGATACCCTGAAGCGTGCCTTGATGGGTGGGTACGAGGGTGCTGTCACCCTCGCGGCTGCCCTGGTCGCCGCGGGCATCTGGGAACGCTACACAGGTCTCAGGGTCGGCGGCGCCTGGCTGCTCGAGGCGGAGATCATCTTCCTCATTGGCCTGCAACTGCGCCAGCCGTTCCTGCGCTGGCTGGCGAGCGTCGTCGTCGTACTGCCTGTGGTCAAGCTCATCGGCATCGACATTCACCAGCGTGCGGTTCTCGACGTCATGGAGACCGAGATCTTCATGTGGGTCCCGCTAGCGCTCCTGATTGCCGCGGTGCTGTACCTGAATCGTGCGCTCGTCGAGATCGCGAGAGACCTCGAGGTCGTACCCCCCGAGCGCGGCTACACCTATGTGGCCACTGCCTTGGTCATCATCGTCCTCGGCCACGAAGTGCCTCCCGAGTATGTCGGTCTGAGCTGGCTGCTGCTGGCGCTGCCGCTGTTCGAGACCGGCCTGCGAAGCAAGCTCGCGGAGCTCCGCTATCAGGCCTACGGGGCGGCCGCCCTCGGCTGCGCCTGGCTCGTCTCCTCCCACGTATTCGGACTCGGCCTCGACGTTGAGCGGCCCTGGCTGAGCCTCATTCCCGCCGCTTTGTTCACCTACGCTGCCGCGGCACGGCTATACAGGCTCGGCAACGGGCAGTCGCCGGAGTCCAGCGACCTGCCGCTCCCCGACAAGGAACGCACTGACATACTCGATCTCAGCTCGGTGGCTGGCACCGTGGCGCTGGCGAGCCTCGCATGGTACGTGCTGCCGTCTCCCCTGGTGGCGGTGGCCTGGGGCCTGCTGGGGCTGCTCCTGATCGAAGTCGGGTACTGGTTGCCCCTCCCGTCGCTGCGACTTCAGGGCCATGCGTTGGCGTTCTCGGCTTTCGCGCGTACCTTCCTGGCCAACTTCGTCGGGTTGGGAGAAACCGCCGGTATCTCGCACCGCATCCTCACCGTGGTTCCCTTGATCGGCCTCTACTACTACCTGGCCTCGAAACTGGAGGTGGAGGCTGCGATCGAGCCGGGCGCGAGGAGCGAGAACGCGGCAGCCACGGGCCGGTCCTGGGGGCTCGCAAGCTTCGGGATACGGTCGGCAGAAGCTCATCTCGCGAGGATCTACTTGTATCTGCCGGTCATCCTGGCCGTCGTGCTGATCCGCTTCGAGCTCGGCCGCGTCCTCGCCGTCATCGGGTGGACAGTTCTGGCGTTCGTCCTGATGATCCTGGGAGTGCGGTGGAACCGGGAGGACTTCCGCTGGCAGGCTTATCTGCTGGGCGTTTTGGTTTTCGCCAGGAGCTGGTCCACGAACTTCTACGTTGCAGGCGACGTATTCGGTCTTCCGGGTCGCCTGGCTACCGGTGCTTTGGTGGTGATCGGCCTGTACGCCTGCCAGTTCGTGTCGCCACGACGTCGAGACGACAGCGCTTCGGATTCGACTCCTGGCGCCCGCGGCTGGCTCGACGTGCACAGCCGCACGTTCTTTTCCCTGCTCGCGACCGCGTTGCTCACGCTTCTGCTCTTCTACGAGGTCTCGGGGCGCTTGCTCACGGTCGCCTGGACGCTGGAGGGAACGCTTCTGCTGCTGGCGGGATTCGCTCTGCGCGAGAGGCCGCTGCGGTTGTCGGGCCTGGTGCTCCTCGGTGCCTGTGTTTTCAAAGCGTTCGCCTACGACATGCAGGAGCTCGACACCATATACAAGATCTTGTCGTTCATCATCCTCGGTCTGCTGTTGCTCGGTGTCTCTTTGATCTACACGCGCTACAAGGAGCAGATTCGGCGCTACTTGTAGCGTGTGGCGGGAGAATGCCGCGTGGGAGGAACCTTCATGTCTCAGCGCACACGCCTGATCGTGATCGTGGCCGTCTTTCTCGCTGCCGGGCTCTTCGTGTGGCTCGGTGAGGTCGACCAGAAAGTGGGGCTCGACTCGATCGCGGAGATCTGGGCAGATCTGGTGTGGGACGTGGACCGTTCGGCCCTGCAGCTCACCCGTGTCTCTGGCGAAGAGGAGACGCGCGTAGGCGACGAGCTGGCAGCCTAGATCACGAGCAAGTGGCAAGGTGACCCCGAGTGG
>JAUWTE010000532.1 GCA_030609765.1 Acidobacteriota bacterium | reverse complement strand
GCGAACTGGAACGGGACATCGACGACATCGATATCTCCGGGATAGCGGTCGTAGTTCAGGACATCGACCCCCATTGCGACCTCGCCCGACTCCAGGGTGTACGGCGACACCGCAAGCATGAGCCCGACGCCTCCGCGGGCCGACAGGTTGAAATTCGAGGGCCGGTATCTCCAAGGACTCAGGTCGGGCCACTCGGCGGCCGCTGCTTCCTTCTCAGCGGCCGAGTCTCCGATTGCCACGGTTTCTTCGATGAGTGTCGTCTCCTCGGCGGGAGCTTCCTCCCCGTTGAGGGCCGCTTCCGCCGTTGCCACCGCCCTCATGACCTCAGCCTGGCTCACGGAAACAGATTGTTGCCCCGGCGGGCTCTGCCCTTGCTGCGGCGCAGCCAGCGCCCTCATCGCCGGGGCGAGCAGAATCACGAGCACGAGGGCCGGCATCAGCAGCGGGCCGCGTCCAACTACATATCGGGCATGGCGCCCGCTTCCAACCCGTGAGTCCACGAAGCTCCTCGTTATTCGGTGTCGGGAGGGGCTGTGCCTGCCCGCTTTGACAGGGTGATCTGGTTGCCCTTGTCGTTGTACTCGACCCGATCCATGAACGTGCGCATCAGCATGATTCCTCGCCCGCTGGCGCGAAGAATGTTGGCCGGGTCGGTTGGATCGGGGATCGTCGAGGGATCGAAGCCGGGTCCCTCGTCAGCGAAACTGTAGACGACCTCCTCGGTGGTCTCACGGCAAGTGCATTGGACGCGGCGGCTTGAATATGGCTCCTCGTCCCGGCGTTCGCCAATCAGAACCTCATAGCCGCTGCGATCGGTCTTGCGCAGGCCGGAATCGACCTGGAGGTTGCCATGGATCATGGCGTTCGAAATGGCTTCCACCAGGGCCATCCCCACCTGTGACCGTACCGTGTCGTCGGCAAAACCCAGGCGTTCGAGGCTGTCCTGAAGGAAAGCGGCAACCGTGAAGATCAAGGCGGGGTCGTTTTCCAGCTCGAATGAAGTCTCCCGGCCCTGCAGGTATCCGAGCAGCCTGCTGCGTGATTGCCGAGCCTCCGCCACCTCGAGAACCTGCATTACCGTGTCGGCAAGTTCCTGCTTGAGCTCTCGTTTGGGCACGTAGCTGGCCGCACCGGCTTGCAGCGCCTGCACGGCAATGCGCTCGTTTCCCTGTGAAGTCATCAGGATGACCGGGATGAGCGGGTATTCGATGCGCATCTGCTCGACGAGCTCCAGTCCGTCCATGCCCGGCATGCGCAGATCCGTCAGCATCAGGTCGGGTGCGCTGCTGGCCACGAGCTCGAGTGCCTGATTGCCCTCTGTGGCCATGAGAATTTCGAGGTCCCCGAGTGGCTGCAGGTAGCGCTCAGCGGCCTCCCGGTCGATGTCCTCGTCATCCACGATCAGAATCGTCGGCATGCAGCTAGTCTACATCTTCTTCGGCCAGGTGAAGCGGAATGTCGCGCCTCGCCCACCCGGGGAGTGTAGCCACACCCGACCACCGTGGATCTCGACGATTCTCTTCACCAGCGCCAGGCCGATGCCGGTGCTTTCCGCGCGCTCCGACGAGCTTGCTCGATGGAACATGGTGAAGATGCGATCGTGGTCTTCTTTCGGGATGCCGGGACCGTCGTCCGCGACGCCGAACTCGAACTTACCACCTTGATCCACAGCGGATACCACGATTTTGCCATCGTCCCGATCGTGGTGCTGAATCGCGTTGCCGATCAGATTACGAAACACTTGCTCGAGCGGCGACCTCGCCGTCGCCAGCTTCGGCAAATCGGCATCGGCAACGATCTCCATCCCTTCCGGTGGCGCGAGCAGTTCGGCCACCTCCTCGATGAGCTCAGCCGTATCGACAGCCAGGACTACCTCTTCCACTCGACCGGCGCGCGAGTAGGCGAGCAGGTCGTCGGTGAGATTCTGCATCCGCCGAACCTGAGTGTGTAGCTTTCCAAGGTGTGTTCCGACTTTTTCGGGGACCTCGTCAGGGAAGTCTTCCTTGACCCACTCCACCAGGTTGGCGATGGCTCGCAGCGGGGCTTGGAGGTCGTGCGAGGCGGCGTAGGCGAACTCTTCGAGCATCGCGTTGGAGCGGGCAAGCTCTTCGGATTGGCGCGCCATCGTCTCCTCGGCACGCTTGTGCTCAGTAATGTCACGCGCCACCGCATACACCAACCCCAGGTCCTCCAGCGGCATTGCACGCCATGCCAGCCACCGGTAGGAGCCGTCCTTGGCGAGATATCGATTCTCGAAGTCTACGGTGGGCAATCCTTGTCCCAGTCGCTCTATCTCGGCAATCGTCTTCGCCTGGTCGTCCTCATGGACGAACTCGACGAACTGCCGGCTCATCAACTCCTCTTTGCTGTAGCCGAGAGAAGTCTCGAAGGCGGGATTGACCCGCTTGTAGTAGCCATCGAGGCCGGCGACACACATCAAATCGAGTGACATGTTGAAGAGCCGGTCAACGTCGGCCTCGGCGCGCTGCTGCTCGCGCATGTCGCGGAAGATGCCACGCGTCGCCTTG
>JAUWTE010000322.1 GCA_030609765.1 Acidobacteriota bacterium | reverse complement strand
GAATATGGTGATCTCGAGCTCCCGGCCGTTGCTCTGGACAGCCAAGATTCTTCCATCAGCGGGCGCCAGCACTGCGTTCGGTGCCGCGTCAGAGGAGCGCTGGGGATCACGGAAGAAGGAGGCCATCGCCACAGCGATCAGGATCGCGACGAGCATCAGCAGGGGCGCACCAATGGCAACCGCGGCGGCCGCAATGACCGCGGGCGGCAGAACATAGGGCAAGGCCTCGGACCGAATCTGCATAAAGTATGGTCGCCCCGCTCGGCTTCTCGCCGAACAGGCTCACTCACGTAACCGATCGATCCGGGCTCGCTGAGTGCCCGGAAGCTGACTAGCTAGCCGCCGCTGTAGGATACCCGCTTTCGAAAGCGCGAATCATCGCCGCCATTCGATCCTTGAGCCAGAGCTTGCGCTTCTTGATTCCGACCTGCTCGAGTCGTTCCTGCTGTGTCGGTAGTTGCTTACTCGACAGCTCCTCGAGTCTTACCTCGCAGTTGCTGTGTTGCGCCGCGAGGCTACGAAACTCCTCGCTCTGGTCCAGAAGATGATCGCGAATCTGACGGTCTGCAAGCGGCATTCTGTCTCCTCCGGTTACTGTCCGTGCACGGAAATAACAGGCCGTATGCGATGCTAGCACGGCTGAGGAAGTGGGCTCAAACGCGAAGTCCGGAGCGCGACGCGAGTCGCTCGAGACGAGAGGGCCGTAAGCCCTCAGGCGCCCGACAGAAGTGGATTTCGAGCCGGCCGCACGTCCGCTTGGCGTATGTAGACAGGCTCCGGCGGGTGGCAGCCGGAGGGACCTTCCAGAGTCCATCCCCGCGCCACGAGGCGCCCCGTCGATGCCGCCAGCGGCTCGCTCATGGTCCCGATCGCGAAGCCATCGGGAACCTCGACGGTATTCTCCACAGTGTCCTCGGAGCGCATCTTTCCCGCGCCGAAGTATCGCGTGCCACTACCGATCAACAGCGGCGTCGGCGTGAGGCGGGCCACAGCCTCGGCGAAAAAATCGGGGTCGGCGACCGTCGGTTCGATAGCCGCCTCGAGCGGGAGCATGCAGCCCGGCTCGAGATGATAGAGCGCGCCATAGACCTGCCCTCGGCGGGCATCGATGCAGGGAGCGACCCAGGCCGAACCGTCGGCACAGCCCATGGCAGCCAGAGCCTCCAAGGTGAGCACGCCGGCGACGGGCAAGCGGCGCGGTGCTGCCAAACCCAAACAGGTTGCCAGGCCGACGCGAATGCCGGTGAAGGTGCCCGGCCCGGTCGTCACGGCAAAACCGTCGATTTCCGCGAGCTTACGGCCGGCGGCGCTCAGACATTCGTCGATGGCCGGCAAAAGCCACGCATCCGTATGCACGTCGGGTGGGGCTGTCTGGATGTCGACTGTCTCCTGGCCTCGCACCACGGCGACGCTGCCCGGCTGCAAGGCGGCGTCGACCGCGATCAAAAGGGGCTCCAGATTCGACTGCAAAGAGGAACTCATGACCCCATCATAGACGAGCTGGAGGTAGTTGGAAGGAGCGCCTTCATTGAAACACCACGGCCTGCTAAACACATGCTAACCTTGCCGTGCAGCCGTTTCCCCCCTCTGAAAATCGGCCCACGCGCTTACATCCCGGTTCGCTCAGCCACATGCCTCCTCGATCGGACGCCAAGACGCCGATGATGCAGCAGTTCCAACGCATCAAGGCTGAACACCGTGACGCGATCGTCTTCTTTCGCCTCGGTGACTTCTACGAGATGTTTTTCGAGGACGCGGAGACAGCAAGCGCGATTCTGGAAATCACGCTCACTGCCCGCAACCGTGGTCACAGCACCGAGGCTCCCATGTGCGGCGTGCCCCATCACGCGGCGCGCGGCTACATCGCCCGCCTGCTCGATGCCGGGTTCAAGGTAGCGATCGCCGAGCAGGTCGGCGACCCCGCCACCAGCAAGGGGCCGGTCGACCGGCAAGTGGTGCGGGTGATGACTCCGGGAACGCTGGTCGAGGACGACCTGCTCAGTGGCCCGGAGAACAACTATGTCGTTGCGGCGGTCGAGGACTCTGATCGCCTGGGGCTCGCCGCCCTCGAGCTTTCGACCGGTGAGTTCATCGCCGCGGAGTTTCGCGGTGACGATCGTCGTGCCCGGGCACGAGACGAAATCGAGCGCTGGTCGCCGAAAGAAGTGTGTTACCCGGAGGGCAGTCTGCCGGATGAGTGGATCGACTCGGTTTCGGCGTGGAATCAGAAGCCGAGGTGGACGTGGAGCCCGGTTCCCCCGTGGACCTTCGACCCCGAGCGATCCGAGACCCGTCTGCAGGAGCAATTCGGCGTTGCCACGCTGGCCGGCTACGACCTTGCCGGCTGCCGCCTGGCAATCGGTGCGGCAGGGGCGCTGCTGCATTACGCCGGCGATACTCAGCGCGCGCCGCTCAGCCACATCCGTTCAATTCGACGTTATCGAGAACGCGAGGCGCTGCAGCTCGATGCCACCACGCGCCGGACTCTAGAGCTTGTCGAGTCATGGCAGGAGCGCAGCCGTGAGGGGTCATTGCTGGATGTGATCGACGAGTCGATGACCGCCATGGGGAGCCGTCGCCTGCGGCAGTTGTTGCTGCGTCCCCTCCGTGACCCGGCTGCAATCAGGCAGCGCCAGGATGTTGTCGAGGCCGCGCTGGAGCACACCCTCGAACGGGCTGAATTACGGTCAGCGCTGGAATCGGTCCGCGACCTCGAGAGATTGACGACACGGACCACGATGGGCAACGCCACGGCGCGCGACCTGGCTGGGCTGAGGGCCTCCCGGGAGGTGCTGCCCGAGGTGCGCCGCGCCCTCGAGAAGCTCGGGGGAGGGGAGCTCGCGGAGCAGCTCTCGGGGGAAATGGATCCATGCGAGGACGTTCGTGATCTCATCGCCACTCGTCTCGTCGACGACCCCCCCCTCGGCGCTGCCGAAGGTGGCGTGATCCGCGAGGGATTCAGCGCAGAGCTCGATCGTTTGCGCCGGGCGCGCTCGGAGGGCAAGGACTTCATTGCCGGCCTGCAAGCCGCAGAGCGCGAGCGTTCCGGCATCAGCTCCTTGAAGGTGGGCTTCAACAAGGTGTTCGGCTACTACATCGAGGTTTCCAAGTCGAACTTGCCCAAAGTGCCCGACGAGTACATTCGTAAGCAGACGCTGGTGAATGCCGAGCGCTACATCACACCCGAGCTGAAGGAGTTCGAGGAGACGGTGCTGACGGCAGAGGAGAAGATCGGCGGCCTCGAGGCGGAGCTATTCAATCTGTTGCGGCAGGCGGTGGCAGAGGAGTCTGCGCGCCTGTTCTGCACAGCCGCGGCAGTCGGGAGCGTCGATGCGCTCACGGCCCTCGCCGACGTTGCCGCGCAGCATGAGTATGCGCGCCCTCTGGTCGATGACAGCCACGTGATCGAGATTCGCAAGGGGCGCCATCCCGTGGTCGAGGTGTTGAGCCGAGAGCAACGATTCGTTCCGAACGATACCTACCTCGATGACGATTCGAATCGCATTCAGCTGCTCACCGGCCCCAACATGGGCGGCAAGTCGACATATCTCCGGCAGGTCGCGCTCATCGTCTTGCTCGGCCAGATGGGTAGCTTCGTGCCGGCGGAGTCGGCTCGCATCGGCTGCGTCGATCGCATCTTCACCAGGGTGGGGGCGAGCGACAATCTGGTGCGGGGGGCCTCGACCTTTCTGGTCGAAATGGAGGAAACGGCCAACATTCTCCACAACGCCACGCCCGACAGCCTGGTGATCCTCGATGAGGTCGGTAGAGGTACGAGCACCTACGACGGGTTGGCCCTCGCCTGGGCCGTTGTCGAGTACCTGCAGCAACAGAGCGGCGTCGCCGCACGAACATTGTTCGCCACCCACTATCACGAGCTCACCACCTTGGAGGGCGTGCTACCGAGTGTTCGTAACCTCAACGTGGCCGCGCACGAGAGCTCCGACGGGGTGGTGTTCCTCCATCGAGTCGAGCCCGGCCCGGCGGATCGCTCCTACGGTATCCACGTGGCGCGCCTGGCGGGCCTCCCGAACGAGCTCGTGGTTCGGGCCACCGAGATCCTGGCCAATTTGGAGGCCACGGACGCTCCTACCCCGAGCGGTCCGCGCTGGGCAACTCAATCCGAGGCCGGAGCGGACTCCCAGCTCGCACTGTTCGAGCAACCCGAGCATCCGATCGTTCAACGGCTCCGCGACGCGGCGGTCGAAACGATGACACCGCTCGAGGCGCTCAATCTGCTTGCCGAATGGAAGGCCTCGCTGGAGAAGAAGGAGTGAGTCGCGAGAAGAGCCATAGCTCGTCCTCACGCCCGCTCGCTTCACGACCCCTCGAGGAATCCGGGCTAACCTTCCGCGAAGGCCTTCTTCTGCCAGGCGTAGTAGGCGATGGCCATGATCACTATGCTCGAGACGAGCACGAGGCTCACAAGGCCGGCGCGCTCCTGCACGAGGGCGATGATCGTCTGGCCGTAGATCGCGGCGAGAATGGCCTCGGCGCCGAAGCGGACGGTCCGGCCCAGTCCGACTCCGATGAGCATGCTGCGCGGCGGCACCTTCAAGAATCCGGCGGCGAGAATGACGACCTTGAAGGGGAAGGGGGGCGGCATCAAGGCGGAT
>JAUWTE010000174.1 GCA_030609765.1 Acidobacteriota bacterium | reverse complement strand
TCCTCGAGCAGCAGCTTTACGGAATCGGGCAAACTGACCCTCTGACTTTCGTGTCCGTGAGCGTATTCTTCATCCTCGTGGCCACGATCGCCTGCCTGCTGCCGGCCTGGCGCGCCACTCGGGTCGATCCGATCATTGCGCTGCAGGCCGAGTAGTTCGACGATCTCAGGACGTGAAGGCGTTGAAGGTGTCGATGGTGAAGGTGTCCTTCAGATGCGGCGTCTTGTGTAGCCGATCGCAGATGAAGTGGCCGATATCGTCGGATTCCTCGACGTAGAACTTCGCCAGCAAGTCATACTGGCCCGACACCGAATAGATTTCAGAGGTCTGGTCGATATTCTCGACGATATGGTTGGCGACCTCGTAGGCCTTCCCGAGCTCACATTTGATCATGACGAAGACCGCGTGCATTCTTCAGCCTCCCGGTAGGTGCACATTGCTTTCGTTCGCGTGCGGCATTCTATTCCAAATCAGAGCACCCCGGTGAGCCAGCGCACTACGTTCAGGCAGAACTGACCATTCTGCTCCGCTTCCGGGGCGCTCATCCCGAAGTTGAAATCCTCCGTGGACTGAGCCGTACACATGGCGGCCTCGCCGAGCACGACGAATCGACCTGCCTCGAGCCCCGCGGCTACCGCGTGCAGCAGGCCCTCGATGGGGATCAGCGGCCACTCTTCTTCTGGCATGTCGGGGAAGTTCTCGTCGAGGGCCACGCGCATGACCGACCCGGGACCCCACACCAGTAGCGGCGCGATTCCGTCGGCAGCGACAAACGCCTGACCTGTCCATGTCACAACGTGATCGACTCCCTCATCCGGAGTGCGGCCGCGGGTGATGGGGTGATCAACGAGTGAGCCCGTCTCTGAACGGAAGGTATCGGGCTCCTGCGTCGGGTCGTAGGCATAGCCATCGAGCATGCCGACACCCAGCAGCATTCCGAGGTCGCGTGTCGCCCCCGCGATCGGGGCGTGGTCGGCAATCAACAGCAGGGAGCCACCGGCGCGGACCCAGGAGTAGGTCGCCTCGAGCTCCTCGCGGGTGAACGCGGAGGGGTGCGGGAAGGCCCAGGATTCGCCCGCATTGGCCTCGCCCAGCGGGTTAGCGATCACCAGGAGATCACAGATCTCGAGCGCCTCGGGGCTGAAGGCGGAGTCGAAGCCTTCAACCCGGTAGCCATCGCCGCGCAGCAACTCCGCAAACGGGCGGTATCTGCCATCCGCGGTGTGGTAGTTGTTGTGGGCTGCGTCGACACAAACGAGGGGGCCGCCATCAGGAGCGAACGCCGGATCGGGGTTGTCGAATTGGAACGTCTGGTCTGCCGTCTGGTCCTGCGATAGCCCGCTCGTGGCGAGAGCCAGCCCGACCAGCAAGGCGGCGCAAAGCACCGCAGCCCCAACTAGCCCGTTTCGTTTCATCCTCTTTACTCCTCGCCTTTGCGGGGCCGATCTTCCGGGAATCGACTCAGAAAACAACCGCTTGCCTGTAGATCATCTGGTCGGTGAGGGACAGCACGTTCGGCGCCAGGTGTGCTGGACGCTCGAGGTCCGGCGCTCCCGGCAATTGGGGCAGCTTGTGAATGGTCTCGAGCAGGAGAAGCTCGATGGGCTCATCGGGTGAGCCACTTTGCAGCTCGAGCACGACCCCATCAACCGGCGTGCCCCAGTGCTCGAGTCGCCACTCACCCACAGGCAGGTCGTCGCTCTCCCCGAAGTTCCGAGCCGCGGCTATCCGTTTCCCGTTCACCGAGCGCAGGGAGACAGTGGCGGGAAAGACCGGCTCGATCTGCAGCTTCTCTACTCCGACGGTCGATCGGATGGCAACGCGAACGCACCGGAACCCGTCAACCACCAGATCGTCGAGCACTTCGACTCTTGCCCCCACCAGCTTGCCGTCATCGACCGGGGCTTCAGAGATCCGGTACTGCCGCTGGGCTCCAGGAATCAGATGGTCGAGCTGCCTCCATTCGATCTCCGTCCCGACGAACTGCTCGACCCACCCATCATTGTCCGCCTGGGTGGTAACCCAATAGGCGCTGCCGAGGTCGCGATCCATTACATATGCCAGGGTGGAAGGCGCAGGGCGATCCGCGTCGGGACCTACTGTGACGATGCCAATCACCACGAACGCCGCGGAAACGAGGAGCGCCGTTACCGGAAGCCACCAGCGATTCGGCCGTCCGGTGAGCTCGAGGAGCGGAAAGGCAAGGCTCACGTACTCCACCACGATCATGGCGACCAGCGGGGCGAGAAGGATGCTCATTGCAATGGCGAGCATCCAGGCGAGTTGGGAGACAAAGACCAGAGCGGGAACGGCACAAATCAGCAGAAACAGCGCGTCGGACCATCCCGGTTTGTGGTCGTCAGGCCACCGGAGAATGTAGGCAACCCCAAAGAGGGCGAAGAGCAATGGCCAGAGATAGAGCGCGTTGGCACCCGGCCACCAGATCGCCGTGGCGATGGCTCCCACCAGCGGCTCCAGGGCAGCTCCGAGGGCCAGCTCGCCCGGCCGGAACCAACGGCGTGCGAAGCCGTACAAGGCGGCGACAACCACCAACGTCAGCCCTATGACCGCCAGCACATACCAGTGCTCGTCGTAGAGAGCTGCTGCAACCAGGGAACCGTACTCGGGGTGGAATCGCGTGATCCACAGAGCAAACAGCCAGGAGAGGGCCCCTGCCGCCGTCAGAGAGAGGAGGAACAGCAGAAACCCCATCAGCAAACCGGAAACACGCAGGCGCCGGCGCCTGAACCCCTGCACCAAGATCATGAGGAAGAGGGCCAGAACGCCTGCCGTCATCGGCAGGGCCCAGGTCAGGGGATAGACAACCATCCCGAGAGCGGGAAAGTCGAAGAACGCGACATCGGGAGCAGACGTGTGCGATAGGTCCAGGTTGCCGAAATGGCGGGCGAGGGCCAGGGCATGCTCGCCATGATGCTGCAGGCTCGCCTTAGAAAGGTTCTCGACCGTATCGGTGGAGCGATGATAGCGATCGGCGGCCTCGATGTAGGCGAAGTTCAGGCCGGCCACCCCGGCTTCCTTGAAGCGGCTGAAATCAGTGTCGTTGGGCAGGTACTTGTAGATCTCGTAGCCGAGGGAGCTACCCAGAGGGTGCGGATCGGCGCGCGCAAACTCCGCTACCACCCAGCCGTTTTCCGCCCCGGTCTCGAACATGGTCGCGGGGCCGGCCGCACCGCGGCCTTCAAAATTCAGCACCAGCGCGATTTCATCCATCCAGGGATGCTCGTCAACGAATGCCTGTGCACCCACCAGGCCCAGCTCTTCCGCGTCGGTGATGATGACGAGCAGATCGTTGCGCAGAGGGGTGCCTGCCTGAAGCGCCCTGACGGCCTCGAGAATGGCGGCCACCCCGGCAGAGATGTCGCCCGCCGCGGGAGTGTGGATTTCGGAGTCGTAGTGAGTCAGCAGGGCTACGGCACCGGTTGAATCGGTACCGGGCAGCCGCCCGAGGATGTTGCGCACAGTGACGGCGCGGACGAACGGACCCGAGCGCAGCAGTGCAGTTGTTTCCTGAATTTCGGTCTGCACGCCGTGCCGCTCGAGCTGCGCCACGATGTACCGCCGCACCCGTGCGTGCTCGGCGGAGCCGGTGGGATGGGGAGCGCGAGCGATCTCACTCAGGTCATCCAAAGCCCGCGCGGAGGAAAACTCCGTGGCGGGAGCGGTGTCGGCTACGGGCCGCGGCGGACGGCCACACCACCATGCGACGACGGCGATGAGAATGGCGAGGATGAGTACACGGGGCCCCAACCACAGGTCGCCGGAGGAAGACGGCATCGCCTTGGTCGGCGCAGCGGGTTGAGCTTCTTCATTCGTCATTTTGGTCATCTCTCGAGGCTGAGCCTGGTGCGGCCGAGATCATTCTTTCTTTCCCTTCTGAAACATGTGCGACTGCACGATGATGCCCATCACGGTAGCGACCACCATGACGACGATCGAGCTGCCGGATCCGAGCGGCAGGGAATCTGCAACCAGCGTGGCGCCAACCAGGGACGAGAGAACGATCAGAGCCGGGTTGAAGATGGCGCCCAGCAGGATGGCGCCGATGACTCCCCCGACAGCGAACGACACCCACTCCGGCCCGCCAACGCTGAGATTCAACGACTCCACGAGGACCACGGCGATGTAGCCACCACCGAGGAACCCACCAACGCCGACCGCCAGCCACTGCAGGCTCACGGCAAGCCAGGCCCCGAGCAGGCCGGCGACAATAGCCACCAGCAGAAACACCCAGGTGGGCTGGTCGGGCAAAAGCTCGGCCGTGAGATAGAAGGCCACTACGAAGCCCGACCCACCGACGAACAGCCAGAAGAGCTTCCGCCCCAAAGTGAGCAGGAGAATGCCGACGATGAATACCGACACCAACACGAGGCTCTCCTTTGACTACCTCCGGATATCCAGGATGCGCGCGACCGCCCGCATTTCCTCGAGCAAGAACTCGAGCTCCTGTAACTGGTGGAGCTCTTTCGGTGCTTTCAGGAGGATCTTCCCGTCTTCCAGGGTGGCCTTGTTTTCCACGAGTCTCAGGACCGCCACCTTGCGCTCATCGGTCAGGTAGGTCTCCAGCTCGCGGGGATCATCGGCCCTGATCACGACCTTCGCGTCGAACTCGGCGTCGCCGATCTCGATCTCCTCGCCGACAATCATCTTCTTGAAGATCCCCTTGCCGAAGCGTTCGGGGCCGAAGAAGAGGTCGGCGGGCAAGCGGTTGCTGAGCTGGAGCGAGATCTGTGTCTGTACTTGCTTCTGTTGCCCACCGACTTCGATGTTTTCCATGAGGAAGGGTCGGCCATCGAGATCACCATGGACGACGAGCGCCTTCTTGCCCTCCCACTCGTTCGTCTGGCGCAGGCCATGACGATCGGCGAGCTTGCGCCAGGAGTCTTCGGCCTGGCCGAGGCGCACCCGGGCGAAAATCAGAGCCAGGACTGCAGCGCCCGCCACCGTGCAACCGACGACGACAATGAAGATCTCCATTTCGCTCATCCCGCAACCTCTCGCGTCACACGGATCGAATCGACCGTTTCGTTATCTCGCAGATACAGGGTTAACTTGCTGAAAGGCAGGGTCAAGGGCGAGTAGAGTGATCTCATGGCGGATAGGACGACAAACGAGGGCAAGGGGAAGCACAGCAGAGCCTGGCCGTTGATCAAGCGGTTCTGGCCCTGGGTGCGCCCACATATGGGCTACGTGTGGGCGATGCTCGTGCTCCTGGTTGTTTCTACGCCGCTGTCGTTGATCTCTCCGCTTATCGTCCGGCGCGTCGTCGATGACGCAGTGCAGCACTCCAACCGTGAGGACATTCTCATGTGGGGAACTGTTCTCGTCGGGATGACGGTGCTGAACGTTCTGCTCGGCCTGGGCATCGGATACGCCCAGACGATTTTCCACACCAAGGTCCTGCGGGACCTGCGATTGCAGCTCTACCTGGCCCTGCAGAGGCTGTCGAAGCGCTACTACAGCGACAAGGAGACCGGCTACCTGATGTCGCGCCAGGTGGACGATGTCGACAACCTCGGGGGCGTCATGGCCGATGCCTTCGCGCGCGCGAGCATCGATGTGGTGCGTGCCGTCGGTTACGTCGCAATGGTCTTCTATATCGAGTGGCGCATGGCGACCGGCGCTCTGGTGCTGGTGGGGCTGATCTTCGGCTTCCAGTACGCCATTTCGGGCATGCTGCGTGAGCGTAGTCGTGTGGCTCGCGAGAAGTGGACGGAGGTCAGTCAGGCTCTGCATCAGTCGATATCCGGCTACTCTCTGGTGCAGGCAACTGCCTCCGAGCGCCACGAGGCCAGGCGTTTCCTCCGGGTCCTGCACGCCAGTGTGAGAGCGCAGGTTCGCCAGGACATGTTCTCGCTTCTGACGAGCCGCATCTTCAGCCTCATCGGCGGGGTCGCCCCGACCATCATCGTGCTGGCCGGCGTCTACCTCATCGTGTCCAGCGATTTCACTGTGGGCGGCCTGTTCGCTTTCTTCATGTACCTGGCCCAGATGTTCGGCGCGGTCGGTCGCGTCGCCGGTCTCAACTCGAGCCTGCAGCACTCGGTCGCCTCAGTCGAGCGCATCTATGAGGTTCTCGACACGACGCCCGAGGTGGTGAGCCCACGACCCGGCCTGAAGCCTGTGGCCCTCGAAGGTGAGGTGGTATTCGAGGGAGTGACCTTCGCCTACCTGCCCGACCGACCGGTGCTGCACGACCTGTCCCTGACCATCCCGCCGCGCGCAATGGTTGCTCTCGTAGGCCCGTCGGGGGCCGGCAAGACGACTCTGGCGCAGCTCATCCTGCGATTTTTCGACCCCAGTCACGGCCGTATCCTGATCGACGGCAATGAGCTCCAGGATCTCAACTTGCGCTGGTACCGCGAGCGCATCGGATTGGTACCACAGGATGTCTTCCTGTTCGATCGGAGCGTTGCTGAAAACATCACGTATGGGAACCCCGGCGCTAGCTCCACAGAGATCCGCGCCGCGGTCCAGGCTGCCAACGCGCTGGAGTTCATCGAAGAAATGCCGGAAGGGTTCGACACTGTCATCGGCGAACGTGGCGTGAAGCTCTCTGGTGGGCAACGCCAGCGGATCGCTATTGCCCGCGAGATCCTCCGCAATCCCAGGATCCTGATTCTCGATGAGGCGACCTCCTCGCTCGACAGTGCCACCGAGCGACTCATTCAGCAGGCCATGGAGGTTCTCCTCGTCGGGCGCACCTCGGTCGTCATCGCCCACCGC
>JAUWTE010000270.1 GCA_030609765.1 Acidobacteriota bacterium | reverse complement strand
GAGGGGGCGTCATCGGCAGGTACAACGATCTGCCGGAGGAGTTCCCCAACATCGCTCACTTCCACACGCTCCGCGTCAACATGCCGAGCGGTTGGTTCTACACCTCCGATGCCCTCAGGACCATCTGCGACATCTGGGACGAGCACGGCTCCGGGCTCACCAACATGCATGGTTCCACGGGCGACATCATCCTGCTCGGCACCACCACGGATCAGCTCGAGCCTACGTTCGCGAAGCTGACCGCGGCCGGCTTCGACCTGGGCGGCTCGGGCTCGGATATGCGGACGCCGAGCGGCTGCGTTGGTCCGGCGCGCTGCGAGTGGGCCTGCTACGACACGCTCAACCTCACCAACGACCTGACCCAGACGTTCCAGGACGAGCTGCACCGTCCTGCTTTCCCCTACAAGTTCAAGTTCAAGTGCTCGGGCTGCCCGAACGACTGCGTCGCCTCCGTAGCACGAGCGGACATGTCGATCATCGGGACATGGCGCGACGAGATCCAGGTCAACCAGGACGAAGTGAGGGCCGCTGCCGCTGATGGACTCGACATCGAGAAGGATGTCTGTCGCCGATGCCCAACCAGCTGCATCGAGTGGGACGGCAACGAGATCGACATCGACGATGCCAACTGCGTGAAGTGCATGCACTGCATCAACGTAATGCCCAAGGCCCTGAGGCCCGGGAAGGACCGCGGTGCAACGATCCTTCTCGGCTCCAAGGCACCCATCGTCGAGGGTGCGCTACTGTCTTCCGTTCTGGTGCCGTTCATGAAGCTCGAGCCCCCCTACGATGAGCTCAAGGACCTCGTCGAGCGCATCTGGGACTTCTGGGGTGAGTACGGCAAGAACCGGGAGCGCACGGGTGAGCTCATGCAGCGGATCGGGCTCGGCAACTTCTTGGAAGCCATCGAGGTAGATCCCTTGCCGCAGATGGTTGCGCACCCGAGGGACAATCCCTACGTCTTCTATGAGGAGTACTTCGAGGAGGATGACGGCGAAGAGGACGAAGAAGAAGGCGAAGAGGGGTAGAGAAGCCAGCAGACTGGCAACTCCCACGCGAACCTACAAAAGAATGATCTTTCACGAAGGAGATATCCGATGGCAACCGAGAGACTGACGGATATTGGCCCTCCACATTACGAGGATTTCCTCCCTCCCGTAATCAAGGCCAACTATGGGAAGTGGCTCTATCACGAAATCATCAAGCCCGGCGTCATGGTTCACGTCGGCGAGTCCGGCGACAAGCTGTTCACCGTACGTGCGGCTTCACCACGCCTGCTGGGCACGAAGAGAATTCGTGTATTCGCCGAGCTGGCCGACAAGTACTGCGGCGGCCACTTGCGCTTCACCAGCCGCAACAATGTCGAGTTCCTGCTCACCGACGATTCCAAGATCGACGACCTGATCGCTGATCTCGCCGAGATCGGCCACCCCGTCGGTGGCATCGGCAACGCGATCTCGAACATCGTTCACACGCAGGGCTGGATTCACTGCCACTCCGCGGCGACCGATGCCTCCGGCGTCGTGAAGGCCGTGATGGACGACCTGTGTGACCATTTCACGGAGCAGAAGGTGCCCGGCAAGCTGCGCATCGCGCTGGCCTGCTGCTTGAACATGTGTGGCGCCGTGCACTGCTCCGACATCGCCATCCTCGGCATCCACCGCCGGCCGCCGAAGAGCGATCACACTGTCCTGAACAAAATCTGTGAGATCCCCAACGTCGTCGCCTCCTGCCCCACGGCAGCTATCCGGCCGGCGACCATCGACGGGAATCCTTCCGTCGAGATCGATGAAGAGCTGTGCATGTTCTGCGCCAACTGCTTCACGGTCTGCCCGGCGCTGCCCATGGCCGACGCGCTCAACGATGGCATATCGATCTGGGTCGGTGGCAAGGTCTCCAACGCTCGCTCGGAGCCGATGTTCTCCAAGCTGGCCATCCCGTTCCTGCCCAACAATCCGCCACGTTGGCCGGAGGTCACCGAGGCCGTCCGCAACATCGTGGAGGTTTGGGCCGATGGCGCCCGCAAGTACGAGCGCATGGGCGAGTTCATCGAGCGCATCGGCTGGCCGCGCTTCTTCGAGCTGACGGGCATCGAATTCACGAAGGAACACATCGACGACTTCAAGCATGCTGGTTTAACCTACAAGCGGTCCGCCCAGCTCAGACACTAGGAGGTACGCAATGGCTGTCACGCCCGAGGAAATCGCGGACGCCATGTTCGACATGGTCAAGGAGTACCAAGGCAGGAAGCAGTTCAAAGCCGGCGACTTGACCAAGGCAATGATTCAGAAGTACGAGGCAGACGGAGTCGACAAGAAGCAGTGCAAGCTCGCCATCCGGAAGCTCATGGATTCCGGAAGGTGTGTCTACACATACTTCGGTGGGAGCTTCATCGAGATGCCCCCTGAGGAGGGTGTCGAGAGGTAGCCCTGGCGGATGGCCCGGTAGCTAGCCGCCGGGGACTGATTTGAGAGTGTGGCCCTGTGCGCCCATCTTGGATTCGGGGCGTGATCGAGGTGACGTATGTGCGCAGTGAAGGTCAGAAAGAAGAAGAAGAAGTTCGGGGCGGGCGGGTTTGCCTCCTCTTCCAGGTCGCGTGAGCTATCCCCGCTGCGACCGAAGAACGTCGAGAAGCGGCCTCCGTGCCAGGATACCTGCCCCAGCGGCAACCGGGTGCGGGAGTTCCTGACGACGATCGCGCAGGCCGAGAAGTACGGAAAGACCGAGGACCAGGCGTTCGAAGAGGCTTTCTACATTTATGCGGAAACCAGCCCCTTCCCCTCGGTCTGTGGCCGCGTTTGCCCTGCCCCGTGCGAAAGTGAGTGTAATCGCAGGGAGCTCGAGGGAGCTGTCAACATCAACAAGGTCGACAGGGCACTCGGGGACTACGCGATCGAGAAGGGTCTCAAGCTCAAGACCCTGACCGACGAGAAGATGTCGCAGAGCGTCGCCGTCGTCGGCGCGGGCCCCAGTGGCCTGTCGTGCGCGTATCAGCTTGCTCGGCGGGGTTACGGCGTCACCGTGTACGAGGCGGCGGAGAAGCCTGGCGGCATGCTGCGCTGGGGCATCCCGGGGTACCGCCTCCCCGATTCAGTCCTCGATGCTGAAATCAACAACATCCTCGACCTCGGCGTGGAGCTCGAGTGCGGCGTCAAGGTGGGCAAGGACATCAGCCTGGACGACCTGCAGAGCTCGAACGATGCGGTCTACGTTGCCCTCGGCGCCCAGCAGGGAATTCATCTTGGCGTGGAGGGCGAGGATGCCGTCAACGTCTTCTCGGGCGTCAACTTCCTCGAGCGGTTTCACCACGGTGAGGAGCTGAGCCTTGGCAAGGACGTGGTGGTGATCATCGTCGGCGGTGGCGACACTGCGATCGACTCGGCACGAATCTGTCGCCGTCTCGGTGCCAACGTCACCATCCTGTATCGCCGCACGCGTAAGGAGATGCCGGCGATCGATGAAGAGGTGGACGAAGCGATGGCGGAGGGCATCGTGATCGAGTTCCTGGCCGCGCCGATCGGCTTCGTGCAAGAAGGCAACATGGTCACCGCCATGAAGGCCATCCGCATGGAGCTCGGCGAGCCTGACGATTCCGGTCGCCGCCGCCCCGTGCCCATTGAGGGATCCGAGTTCGAAATCCCGGCGTCGGCCGTCATCTCCGCCATCAGCCAGCAGCCCGATTTCACCGGGTTCGAGTCGCTCATCGAGGGCAGGGACTGGATCAAGATCAACGACCGGGGTGCCACGAAGGTCGAGGGCATCTGGGCCGGGGGCGACGTGACGAACCTCGGTTTGGTAACCGATGCAATCGGGCATGGCCGCCATGCAGCCGAGTCGATCGTCCACTCACTCCTAGGCACGGAGCCCGAGGTCGACCGTAGGGAGGTCATCCGAACGGATCGCATGCGCCTCGATCATTACGAAAAGATGGAGCGCGCGACCGCCCCCACCGTCGACCCCGATCAGCGCCTGTCCGACATGGACCTGGAAGTCAATCTGGCATTTCCTCGCGAGCAGCTCATTCAGGAGACGCGCCGCTGCATGAGCTGCGGCTACTGCTTCGATTGCGAGAAATGCTGGCTGTACTGTCAGGACAGCGCCGTCATCAAGCCTCCGGTGAAGGGCGATCTCTATACCTTCAACCTGGGCAATTGCACGGGCTGCAAGAAGTGCTCGGAGGAGTGCCCCAGCGGTTACATCGACATGGTCTGATGGTATGTCCGTCCCCCGTATTCTCATTGCCGGCTTGCGGGGGGGGAGCGGCAAGACGCTCGTCTCGCTGGGGCTTGTAGCGGCCTGGCGGAAGCAGGGCCGCAGCGTTGCGCCATACAAGAAGGGGCCCGACTATATCGACGCGGCGTGGCTGTCGGCGACGGCAGGCACGCCGTGTCGCAATCTCGACCTCTTTCTCATGTCCCCGGAGGCCGCCCTGCAGTCCTTCGTGGACTCGTCCGCACAGGCGGATGTGGCGGTTATCGAAGGCAACCGCGGCCTGTACGACGGAATGGACGCTCAGGGGAGCTACAGCACGGCGGAGATGGCCAAGCTGTTGCAGGCTCCAGTGGTGCTCACCGTCGATTGCACCAAGAGCACGCGCACGGTCGCGGCACTCGTGCTCGGCTGCCAGCACCTCGACCCCGAGGTGCCCCTCCGTGGTGTCATCCTGAACCAGGTGGCAGGGGACCGGCACGAGGCGGTTCTGCGGGAATCCATCGAGCAGATCTGCGAACTGCCCGTGCTCGGGGCAGTTCGCAGGATGCCGAAGCAGTTCTTCCCGGAACGGCACCTGGGCTTGGTGCCGCCGCAGGAACACGACCAGCACGCCAGCTCCATCGAGCGGGTCGCGAGCGTGGCGGAGCAGTACCTCGACTTGGATGCACTGTGGCAGGTGGCTCAGGAAGCCCCGGCGCTCGAGCCTCCTGGCGGGAGCTCGCCCTCCCGAGAAGGCCAGATCACCCCGGCGTCCGAGCTCACCGATCAGAGCCTGACAGCCCATGAGAAGGGGCGAGCGCTGGATCCTCGCAAGCGCGCGCAGCCCAAGATCGCGCGCATCGGCATCTTCCGCGATGCGGCGTTTCAGTTCTACTACCCAGAAAACCTCGAGGCGCTGG
>JAUWTE010000101.1 GCA_030609765.1 Acidobacteriota bacterium | reverse complement strand
GCGAGGCGGCCGGGCCTCGGTCGAGGCGTGTCCATGAGGGGATCGGCTCCAGATAGCAGTCGGGCACGAACGACCTCGAGTCGTCGACCTGCATGGGATGCTCGCCAACGGCCTTGTCCGAGGGGATGCCCATGTCGATCTTCCCCAACACGATGGCGAGGTCATTTCTCCGCTCAGCGGAGGCCAGGCTGCTGTCCATTTCCTGCGATTCCATGTGGACAATTATAGCGAAACTAACACGAAAACACAAGACATAATAGCGAAAGGCAGGTGGAAATACGGGCAAAGAACGGGATGTTGTGACCGGTTCTCTGAGGACCCCCGAACAGGCCTATGGCAAACCCTCCGAACCCGTCGGCGTGGCGCCCGGGCCGGAGTGAGCCTCGAACCGGCGTGGACCCTCGAACCGGCCTATGCGTGCCATCCAGCTCCACATCGTCGCTCTGGGCGGTCGCGGGACCCTCAGTGCCCTGGCCACCGAACAGGTTGAGGAGTGCTTGTTATTCCCCCACCCGCAAGAAGCGTAGGTTCTTGACCCGGCCGGCGTCGAGCTGGAAGCCGGTGATGGCGCCGCTCGCGTTGCGCTCCATGCGTAGCGTCAGGAATTGCGCCCGCAGTACGTCCGGTTCCACAGCCAGCAGCGGCAGGGGCGGCTGGCCGGCAACGCTGACCTCGAGGCCTTGTTCCGCCTGACGGATCGCATAGACGACATCCAGCTCCTCGCTGTAGTAGTCGCCGGAGAGCTCGGCGAGAGCCTGTGCCCCGAGCGCGATGCCTTCTTCTTCCTCGCCGGGCCGGCGCCGCTGCCGGTCACGATCCTCGGCGGGTGACATCTGGTCTTCGAGGTAGATGTCCGCGACCCTGCGGGCCAGCAGCGACGGGTTCGAGTCGGCCCGGTTGCACAAACAGATGACCGAAAAGCGCTCCTCGGGGAAGCGAAGCAGGTCGGCACGGAAGCCGACGAAAGAGCCGCCGTGGCTCACCAGCCGAAGGCCCCGATAGGTGCCTACACTGAGGCCGAAGGCGTACTCGAGCTCCTCGCCGTCGTTGAGCACCCCCACCGAATGCATTTGTTCGCTGAAACCCGTACCTCCGACCTTCCCCTCGTAGAAGTTCTGGTCCCAGAAGAAGAGGTCATCGACGCTGGTGAACACGCCACCGTCGCCGATCATCGGCAACGTCGTCATGCTGATCACGTAGCCGCCGTCGTCGGCAGGAGCGTATCCGTCGGCAGGCGCGTATCCGTCGGCAGGCGCGTACCCGTAGGCCCGATCAGGAACGAGCTCGGTGTGGTCGTTGTGGAAATGAGTGTGGTCCATTCCCAGCGGCTCGAAGATCTTCTCGGCGGCGTACTCGCGCAGCGACTTGCCGCTGGCCCGTTCGACGACCTGGGCCAGCAACCAGTAGCCGGAGTTGCTGTACAGATGCTCGGCCCCGGGCGCGAAGTTCAGCTCCTGCTGGCGCGACAGCATTCCGAGCAGGTCCTCGTCGGTGTAGTAGTCGTCGTCGCGCAGGCCGGCCAAGGTCATCAATGTGAGGTAGTCCCGATAGCCACTGATGTGGTGAACGAGCTGGCGGATGGTCACTGGCGTGCCGAATTCTGGGAGCTCGGGCAGGTAGTCCCCGACATCGTCATCGAGCGACAGCTTGCCCTCTTCCGCCAGAAGCACGATGGCGGCCGCGGTGAACTGCTTGGAGGTCGAGCCAATGCGAAAGACGCTGCTCGAAGTCAGCGGCGCCCCGAGCTCGAGGTTAGCCATGCCGTAGCCACGCCGCAGGACGAACTCTCCGTCTTGAATGACCCCGATGGCGCACCCCGGCGAGCGGGTGTTGTCGAACCGGGCGAAGACGCGATCGACACGCTCCCCGATCGTGGGCTCGGCGGCAGGATTCTGCGCCCCGATCAGGCAAACGACGGCGAGGAGTAAGGCGATGGGCGCGAGAAGCTTCACTGAACTGCGATTCATGGGCGCGACCTCCGGGTTTCAACGGATCGTGTGACAAGCGCGTGCGACGCGGACACATCGAGGAATGATCCGCTCTCAGCGCCATCTGGGCAAGGGGCCGCGAGCGTGATCGGTTGGCGAGAAATCACCAGGCACCGCGCGCCAAAGAGTCAGGATGCTGGAGCAGGTCTGTGCTGGAGCAGGTCTGTAGGGGAGCAGGTCGGTGGTGGAGCAAGTCTGTGCTGGAGCAGGTCTGTGCTGGAGCAACTCTCTGCGACCTGCCTGCCTTAATAGCGCATGCGGTAGCCGCCGCGGCCGCCGCCGAAGCGTGGGTTCACAACGTTGTTGTAAATCGAGCCGAACTGATAGGTGATGCCGAACGAGAAGCTCCACCTGTAGTTAGTTTCCAGAGCGCGGCGGCGCAACAGTACCTCTTCGTCCGTCAGGTCGCGGGCGGGAATATAGAGCTGGTCACGCACCTGGGAGATGCTGCCGTTGGTGTCGATCGAGAGCCCGCGGGTGATGCGGAACTCGAGGTCGCCGGAGACGATGACGTGGTACTTGCTGAAGTCATCGAGGTAGTTGGCGACCTCGACGGCGACCTCGCTTTCACCCCAGGGCTGCTCAAGGGTCCAGTTGGTGATGAACGTCTGGTCGATGAGGAACTCCTCGAGCTTGTCGTAGAGGGTAATCTCCTCGTATTTGACCTGGCTGAAACCGATCTCGTAGCGCAGGATCCACTGGCGCCGGGAAGATTCGGAGTACGGGTAGATGTTGAATTCGACACCCGGCGCCGCGGAGACGCGCAGGTCCTGGTTCAGGTAGGTGGAGTGTATGCCCGATCCCTTGATCGAGGCGCCCCAGTGCGGGCCGAGGCTCTTGACCACCTGCCCGGTGATGCCGTAATCCTCGGTGATGTCGGTGGTCGTCGTGCCATCGCTGTACTCGAAGAATTGGTCGCGGTAGCGAAGGTTCATTCCGGTTTGGATCTTCCACTGCTCCGTCGTACGACTCGCCGAGAAGCTCCCGTTGACGGTCTTGTCGTTACGCCGGTCCTCGCCACTGCCGCGGAAGGAGGCGCTGGCCCGGAAAACCCAGAAGTTCCAGGCGTCGTCGGCGGGCTGGGCGACGAACCCTGCCGGAGCTTCCTGAGGACCCGAAGGTCGTTGCGGTTCGCCGATCTCGATCTGCCCCATCTGCGCCGTGCCAACCGTGAACTGGAGCAGGCCGATGCGAATGACCTGCGCGTATCCCACCCGCGTCTCGTCATCGGTGTTGGTCCGGCTGGCAAAATAGAGATGCGTGAATTCCGTTCCCTCGAACTCGTCTCTGCCGATAAAGTTCAGATCGTGTTCGGTGCCCGAGCCGGCACTCCGGTTCGTAATCAGCAGATGGACCTGCGAGTCCTCTCGATTACGCACCCAGTTCACCCAGGTGATCTCACGGCGCAGGAAGTCGAAGTCACAGCGGTCGCAGTCGAGGAAGACCCGGAGCGCCCCGTTGGCCTGCTCTGGGGCGGGATCTTGGGCCTGCTCCTGAGCGAGGGATGGGGCCTGCTCCTGAGCCATGGATGGAGCCGGCAGGGCAAACGTAAGGCAGACAAGCAGAGCACCGCTGAGAAGCGATCTCATCCCAGAATCCTCTATGGGGCCGATTTGAGCTTGGGAACCCAAGAGGAATGGGGGCGGCTCCCTGATTGGAGTTTCCCACAGTGAGGGGCTTGCTACAAACCCGACCTGCAAGTCTGATTCATCTCAGCGAGGGTCTGGCGCGTCGGGCCGGCGGAACAGCATGAAGTAGTCGCGCCCCGGCCATCCTTCCACCTCGCGCACAAGCTCGAAGCCTGCCTCCGTAACGTCGTCTATCAGGTCCTCGGCATTCATGCCGTGCTCACCGCCCATCGACCTCAGAGGGAATTCGATGATCGCGATGAGCCCGCCGGGACGCAGTGCCCGCAACAAGCTTCGGGTCATTCCGTCCGGATCGGTGAAGTGATGGTAGACGTGGCGCAGGAGGATCGCATCACAACAGCCCTCGTCCAGGCCGCTCTCGGATTCGGCCCCTTCGATGACGGTGACGTTGTCGAGCCCAGCGTCCTCGACGGCGTCCCGGATACGCTGGAGCTGGCGTTGGTCGACCTCGGTCGAGAACACGTGCCCCTGCGTGCCGACCCGTGTCGCCAGGTCGAGTGTCCACTCGCCGTTCCCACCACCGACGTCGGCAACCACCATTCCAGCCTGTAGATTGAGCGCCTCGGCGATGCTGTCCTTCTCGCGCGCGTTTCTGGCCGAGCGCTGCCAGCACCAACCGCTCCCCGTGACTACGACGACCAAGACGAGGATCAAGAGGATCGACCACGAGGAACCGCGTCCGCCTATATCTCCTCTTCGCACATGGCCTCCTCGCACATGGCCTCCTCGCATCTCGCCTCCTCGCATCTCGCCTCCTCGCCCCGCGGTTCCTCTTGTCTCAGCTTCACGCATGCCCGGCTCTCCATTCCACTGAGGGCCGACCGCTAGCCGCCTCGAGCCCTCTATTCAGGGGACACCTGTG
The DNA here is from genome assembly GCA_030609765.1 of Acidobacteriota bacterium. GTDB lineage: Bacteria > Acidobacteriota > UBA890 > UBA890 > UBA890 > CALAKE01. The sequence goes on along the minus strand of JAUWTE010000101.1, from coordinate 4,307 downwards.
CCCCGATGCTTGGAAGCGGCCAAGGGGGGATATAGCTATCCTGCCGTTTGGCCGCTCCCGCCGCAACGGTGCTGGCAATCCGTCGGGGACGGTCGTCCCGTCGCGATCCAGAGCCTCAACCCCTACACTGCAGCAGTAAGAAAGGAGTTGCTCGCCAGCCTGATGATGCTCCACGATCGCCTGGAGGGTGAATAGGACCGTGCTGCGACGTAACGACTATGGGCCGGTGCAATACTTCAGGTTGGCGCGATCCGTGCGCGATCGGGCCATCATGACCGCCGGATTGTTCATCGTCGACGGCCTGATGATCGACACGGGCCCCCCCAATGCGCAGCCCGAGGTGGCACGCATCCTCGACCAGGCCCGCATCGATCAAGTTGTTCTCACTCATCACCACGAGGATCACTCGGGCAACGCGGCGTACGTGGCGGAGCGGCGTGGCATCCAACCGCTTGCCCACGCGTTTGGCCTCCCCGATCTCGCCTCGCCACCCCCGGTACCCGCCTACCGGAGGGTCATTTGGGGAACGCCCGATCCGTGCGAGGCGGTGGAGGTCCCGACCGAGATTCGCACTCCCGACTATCGCTTCGAGGTCATCTACACGCCCGGTCATGCGCACGATCACATCGCGCTCTGGGAGCCGGAGGAGCAGTGGTTGTTCGCGGGCGATCTGTACGTCACCGCGCGTCCCAAGGTATTCGGCCGAGGCGAGGTCATCGGCGCCCTCATCGATTCGTTGCGCCGCCTGATGTGCATGCCCGATTGCACGCTGTTCTGCAGTCACGCCGGGATTCGGCCGAGCCATCAGTCCCGCATCGGGGCCAAGCTCGACTACCTGCTGTGGCTGCAGGAGAGAGTGCTGATCGAGCATGAGGAAGGGCGCACGGTGCGCGAGATCATGAAAGACCTGAAGCTCGGCAGCCCCACGTGGAAGATCGCGAGCCGGGGACAGTACTCGGGCGAAAACCTAGTGCGGGCATTGCTGCGAAACGTTCATGTCGAGGTCTGACGATCAGGGTTCCCGCTCTCGGGGCTCTGAACATGACGCCGGGTCACTCGCCGGGGCCTCTCTACCTCCCGACTTCGGCGACCGACTTCTCGCCTGGTATCGAGAGAACGGTCGGGACCTGCCCTGGCGCCGCACCCACGACCCCTATGCCATCCTCGTGTCGGAGCTCATGCTGCAACAGACGCGAGTGGAGACGGTGCTGGATCGCTACGGCCGCTTTCTGGAACGGTTTCCTGATTTCGAAACCCTGGCGGCGGGCGACGTTGACGAGGGTCTCGCCGAATGGTCAGGGCTCGGCTACTACCGCAGGGCGCGGTCGCTACATGCCCTGGCCCGGGCCGTGGTGGAGCAGCATGGGGGGAACCTCCCTGAGGACATCGATTCGCTCCGTGCATTGCCCGGCATCGGCCCCTACACCGCGGCCGCCGTCGCATCGCTCTGCTTCGGCCTGCCCGAGCTGGCCATCGACGGCAACATCGCCCGGGCTCTGTGCCGTCTGGCGGCGGTTGAGGAGGACCCCAAGAAGAGCTCAGTACAGCGGCATCTCCGGGAGCTCGCCTCGGAGCAGTTGGCCGCCCACCCTGCCGGCGACTTCAACCAGGCACTCATGGAGCTTGGCGCGCGCGTTTGTCTGCCACGCTCGCCGCGCTGCAAAGACTGCCCAGTCCCTGACATGTGCGCGGCTCGCTGCCTCGGAATCGAAACACGAATCCCACCGACACGCCGACAGCCAATCCTTGAAGTTCGCGAGGAGGCACTCATTGTCGAACGCGACGGACGCTATTTCATGGTCCGCGGCCAACGTCCCGGAGTGTTGCAGGATATGTGGGAGCTACCAACCCTCGACTCGCGCTTGGAGCACGGATCCCTCAACGAGTACCTGTGCCGGCAGGACTGGCCCTTCGAGCGCGGCGAACTGCTGGGCGAAATCCAGCACGGCATCACCGACCGCCGCATCACCTGCTTCATATATCGAGGCCGGGCGCTCGCGGAATCGCCGGAATTCACTGTACGTGAGTCCTCAGAAGATGCACCTCAGGGCAGCACTCGAGGCACGAATCGGGACGGTACTCCCGGCGAACCAGCCGGGCCTGGCGCCGGTATCGAGGCGGGCTGGTTCACGGTCGGCGAGATCGCGGCGCTCCCCCTCGCCGCATCGGCCCAAAAAGCCTTCGCGAGGGTGGTGGGCGTCGACTTGACGCGCAGGTAGGCCCCTAGCTACTCTTTCTCGGTCCTGGCGACTCTCCCGACTTTTCTTTCTGGTGGCCCTATCGTCTAGCCTGGCCCAGGACACCGCCCTCTCAAGGCGGAGACACGGGTTCAAATCCCGTTAGGGCTACCTCTTCTTTTCCGCTCAAGCACGCCTCCCTGCCACATGGCCGGCGCGACGCGCCCCCGTTGCTCCGTGCGGGTGTTTACCGATAGATTGGCCCGGTCCTGTCGACTATCACCTGACGACAAACATTGATCGGCAAAACCCTCAGCCATTACGAGATCCTGGAACCGCTCGGTGCGGGCGGCATGGGCGAGGTGTACCGGGCGCGGGATACGAAGCTCGACCGGGATGTGGCGATCAAGGTGCTGCCCGAGGACTTCGCCACCGACGCCGATCGGCTCGCTCGCTTTGAGCGTGAGGCCAAGCTCCTCGCCTCCTTGAACCACGCCAACATCGCCGCTATCTACGGGCTGGAAGACGAGGGCGACACGCGCTTCATCGCCATGGAGTTGGTCGAGGGGGAGACGCTGGCTGAGCGGATCGCCAGGTCTGGGCGCATCGACGTTGATGAGGCTCTAGACATCGCTCGGCAGATCGCGGAGGCGCTGGAGGCCGCGCACGACGCGGGCATCATCCACCGGGATGTAAAGCCGGCGAACGTGCTGCTGACAGGCAAGGGCGGAGTGAAGGTCCTGGATTTCGGGATTGCCAAGAGCACCACGGTCGAAGCCAACGCAGCGCTCACGGAGCAAGCAACGTCCTTGACCGTCGACGGCACGCTGATGGGCACGCCGCCCTACATGGCCCCTGAGCAGATTCGCGGCGAGGAGGCCGACAAGCGCGCCGACATCTGGGCGTTTGGCTGCGTGGTGTACGAGATGCTGACGGGGAAGGGCGCATTCGCTCGGGAAACCGTCGCCGACACGCTGGCTGCGATCATCGAACGGAACCCTGACTACGACACCCTGCCTCCCGACGTTCCGCCATCGATTCGCCAATTGGTGCGCCGGTGCCTGGAAAAGGACCAGAGAGATCGCCTCAGAGACATCGGGGATGCCCGGATCGAGATCAAGCAGGCTCTTGCCATGCCACCGGCGAACGACATCTACCGGAAAACGTACGAGCCAACCGGCATGGGGGCCGAGGCTGTCGGGGGTCTCCGGCAGGAGGAGAACCGTCGTCGGCAAGAGCAAATCGAGGGCTACAAGCGCGGCGGCCTAATAACCGCGGCTGCCGGGATCGGCTTTGGCACGTTTCTTTATTTCACGGAATTCCTTAGCTCTCTCTATCTCGTGGGACTCGTACCGCTCATGATCGGCTTGGTGCTCATTCTCTACGGCTTTGTCCTGGCACCGCGATCCTCAACTGGTTCGAGGAGTTGAAGGAGCGGGTGCCGACGGGGCGCTGATCTCTCCCCGTTTTGGTACCAAGATCGGCAGGGATTGAGGGGCCCTCCCGCAGCCCCCGGCGCGGTAGTCAGGCGACCTTCGCACCCACCTCAAACCACCCGTTACTCACGACCGTCAACCGCCCTTGCACCCTGTCCGTTCCCGTTAGGGCTACCACAATTCTTCTTCCCTCCGCACACTTCTTGTGACGTTCGAATCGCCGACACCTCCTGTTGTTCCCCCGGGGTGTTTGCGGATAGGTTTGCGCCTGTCCTCTCACCTATCCGATACCCGTCTGGTCTGCGCTTGCCCCCGTCAGCGGGTAGTATCGGGCCCTCGCCTTCGCCCCTCAAGGGGCAGTGTCTCACCCCTTTCCGATGGAGAAAGCTCGATGAGCCGCACGTTCGCAGCCGCTCTTCTCGCGTGGGCCGCTTTCGCGCTCGCGTTCCTCGCATCGCCGCTGCTCGCGCAGGAGCCGGAGCCCGCCTCGACGGCCCCCGCCACGGAAGCCGGGGCCGAGCTCGTCTCGGTCACGGCCCTCGAGGCCGAGCTCCGACCGATGACCAAGGATCAGGTCCAGGCGGAGCTCGACGACTGGCTGGGTCTCTTGTAGACGAAGTGCGTTCAGGTCAGCGACGTCGAGATCCAGGCCATGGGCCTGGAGGAATCGGACGATCCGGACGCGATCGAGGCT
>JAUWTE010000311.1 GCA_030609765.1 Acidobacteriota bacterium | reverse complement strand
GGCCTTGCCCTATGTTCTGCCGCCCGCGGTCATTGCGGCCGCCGCGGTTGCTATTGGTGCGCCCCTGGTGACGCTCGTCGCGACCCTGATCGCTGTGGCGATGGGCTCCTTCTTCCGTGATCCCCAGCGCTCCTCTGACGCGGCGCCGAACGCAGTGCTGGCGCCCGCTGATGGAAGAATCTTGGATGTCCAGAGCAACGGCCGGGAGCTCGAGATCACCATATTCCTGTCCATTTTCAACGTGCACGTGACACGCTCGCCGGTCTCGGGGCAACTGACCTCATGCGAACGCTTCAGCGGTGGCTACGAGGCCGCCTATAAGCCATCAGCCAGCAACAACTCCCGCTGCGCGCTATCGATTGACAGCCCCTTCGGACCCATCGTCGTCACCCTGATCTCAGGCGCCGTGGCGCGCCGTATCCACACCTGGGTAGGCCCGCGCGACAGTCTCGAGAGAGGCCAGCGCATCGGGCTCATCCGATTCGGCTCCCGCACCGAGATCCTGCTGCCGGCCGCCTCGGAGGCACAGGTCTCCATCGGCGACCGCGTCCGGGCCGGTGAGACGATCATCGCCAGCGCTCCCCCGCAACTTGGCGATCGATGATGAGCAACCGTAGTCGACGCGCGGCACGGCAGAGGTTCGAGAGGGGGATCTTTCTGCTCCCGTCCCTGTTCACGCTCGGCAACCTGTTCTGTGGGTACTACAGCATTGTGAGCACGCTGCACGGGGATTACTCGCAGGCAGCGCTGGCCATAGGTATCGCCATCGTGCTGGATGGACTGGACGGACGCATCGCGCGCCTCACCAACAGCCAGACCGCCTTCGGCTCCGCGTTCGATTCCATCGCCGATGTGCTGACCTTCGGCATGGCCCCGGCCGCGCTGATCTTCTCCTGGGGGCTTTGGGACCTCAGGCGCATAGGCTGGATGACCTCGTTCTTCTTCCTCACCTGCGCCGCCACGCGACTGGCGCGCTTCACCGTGCAGGCCTCCCAGCACGATCGCCGCTTCTTTGCCGGAATGCCCGCGCCCCCAGCGGCCGGAATGCTCGCAGCGCTCGCATTCTATTCGCCAGCGCGCATTTCGACCCCTGGGGTGACCTATTTCACGCTGGCTCTCGTCGTGGTCCTTTCCCTCCTGATGATCTCCAAGTTGCGCTACCGCTCCTTCAAGGATATCGATCTCCACCGCCCACAGCGCTATTCGATTTTCGCCCTACTCGCCATCATCATCTGGCTTATCGCCTTGGAGCCCCAGACCGTGCTTCTGCTGCTCGCGGCTACCTACACGGGATCAGGACCGGTGGAGAGGCTGTGGCAGCAACTCCGCCGCCGCCGAGTGCGAGAGCAACTCCCCGAGTCGGATGCGGGAGTGACGGAAGCTTCCCCCGACTCCGAGCATGTCGAGCCGGAGATCTAGCCGAGGTATCAGCGAGCATGGCCAAGTCGGACACACCACACATCGCCCTGGTTGGGGCCTCCTCCCTGCTCGGTAAGGAGATCAAGGATCAGCTCGCGAGCGCAGGCTACCCGAGCGAGGCAGTGTCGCTACTCGATCTCGACGAGCTGGCCGGCGTGATCACCGAGTACGGAGAAGAAGCGCGGGTGCTGGCGGAGGCGGCGGAAGAAGAGATCCTGCGTCAGGACCTGGTCTGCTTTTGCGGCGACCAGGCGATGGTGCGTGAGCACATGCGCAAGATCCTCGACGCCGGCCATGTGGCCCTCGATTGCACCGGTGCGTGGCTGCACGAGCCCGATGCCGTCCTCTCCTTGCCGTCCGTCGGCTGCGTGCCGTCGCTGCAGCCAGGGTGCGCGATCGTCTTGCCCTCTGCTACCACTCAGATACTCGCGCCTGTCCTCGCCGCCCTGGGTGAAGCCGCGCAGGGGCTGAGTGCTACCGTCCTCGTGCCCGCATCTGAGCCCGACGAATCGGGGCTCAAGGAGCTTGCACAGCAATGCATCGCTGTTCTCAATCTCGAAGAGATACCCGACGCCGTCCTCGGTCGCCAGCAGGCTTTCGACATCTGGCCCGACCCGGGTACCTCGAGCGGCACGGAGGCCGGCGCCGCAGAGGCCGAGTATCTTCGCCAGCTCGGCATCATCGCCCCAACGATCGCCGTGCTTCGTGCGTCCGTATTCCACTCCATCTCCGCCACACTCCACATGCCGGGCCAGGAAGTCGACGCTGTGCTGGAAAGCCTGGCCCAAGGGGGCCTGCCGAGCGAGGGCGATGCCGCAAAAGGCCAGGCCCGGATCGACTCGCCCGTCAGAGTGTCTGGTGCCTCGGGAGTGCGTATCGGCCGGGCATGGGCCGACAGCCAGGGGGGAACCTGGTTGTGGGTGTTGATGGACAATCTCTTGGCCCGAGCCGAAGCCGCGACGAGCACGATTCAGGCTCTCTTGCCTCCCCCGCCGGCGTCGGGGAACTCCGCTTAGTCCCGCAACGCTCTCTCGCCCAGCTCGCGGATATAGGCATCGTCGGCCTGGCCCAATCGCCGTAGGGCATCCTGCGCTTCGACTGGAGGCAAGAGGGTCACGGCATCCGCAGCGCTGCGCCGGAGCAGCAGAGCGGCGCTCTCGTCGAGGGCAAGATCGGCCAGCGGCATCGCCGCACGTGAGTCACCCAATCGCCCCAGAGACTGCGCCATGACATCCCGAACGCCGTCGTCCATGGAGTCATCTTGGAGCTGTTCGATCATGATCGGCACAGCGGCCGTCTCGCCCATATCAGCGAGCGTCTGCGCCGCCAGCACGCGGCCCATGATGTCCGGCGCCTCGAGCCTCAACATGAAGACCTCGCGGGCATGGCCAGGGTCCATCCGCACCAGTCCCTCCGCGGCAATCTGCTGGACCTTGCGAAACGAGTCATCGAGAGCACGGACGATCCGAGTCAGATCGTCGGGGTCACCGATTCGTGAAAGGGCGTCGACCGCCCATTGACGCACCGTCGCGTCCTCATGCTCGAGCGCGCGCCGCCAACTGTCGGCGGCCGCCTCGCTCAGAACGACGTCCTCTGCCTCCCGGTAGATAGCCGTCGCGCTGCCGTACCTCTGTGCCGCCAGATCCTCGACAATGCGCTGAACCATCGCTCGAGCCGGGTCGGCGGGCGGCGAGCAGGAAGACGTGACGCCGACGACCAGCACCGCGACCAGCGCCGCCACTAGCGCCGCCCCCCGTGCCGCCCCCGGTGCCACCCCCAGCTGACCGGAAAATCTCTTGCTCCGCTTCACCATGCTAGTTGCCGACGTAGCGCCCCAACAGGAGGAGCAACACACCGGCGACCATGGCCACCAGGCCGAGCATCCGCACGATCCATGGATCAACCTGCTCGAGCTGACGCAGGACCATGAGCGCACGGCTCGGAGACAAAAAGTAGGGCACCCCTTCGAGGATGAAGACGAGCCCCAATGCCATCAAGAATAGCTGCCAGTCCATCGGTGGCGATGCTAGCATGGCGGCACCAGGGCTACCATGCGCGTGTCTTGTCGCCGTAGAGCCCAGGCTGGTACGATCAACTCATTCGAGTCGTGCTCAACGATTTCCCGCTCTACTAACCGACAGTCCGGAGTCTGTCCGCTCATGGCTAACGTGGCGCTTCTAGGTAGCCAGTGGGGCGATGAAGGCAAGGGCAAGGTCGTCGACTGGCTGACCGAGCACTTCGATATCGTCGCCCGCTATCAGGGTGGAAACAACGCAGGCCATACGGTGATCATCGATGGCCAGAAAAGCGTTCTCCACCTCGTTCCCTCGGGAATCCTCCGCCCCAACAAGATGTGCGTTATCGGCAACGGTGTAGTCATCGACCCCAAAGCACTATTCGAGGAGGTCGATGGGCTGCAAAATGCCGGGGTGCAGATCGAAGATCGCCTGCTGATCTCTGAAAGAGCACATCTCATCCTGCCCTACCATCGAGGCATCGAGCTCGGCAGTGAGGAGCGGCGGGGCAGCGACAAGATTGGCACGACCAGTCGCGGCATCGGCCCGTGCTACGAGGACAAGGCAGCCCGTTCGGGAATCCGTGTCGTGGATTGCCTCGATACCGATGTCCTGGCGCGCAAGGTAAGAGCCAACCTGGCGGTGGTGAACAAGATGCTCGAGTACCTGTACGAGCGTCCTGCCTTCGACCCCGACGAGATTATCGATAGCTATACGGCCTTCGGTGAGCGCCTCCGCCACTTCGCCACCGACACCTCGCTCTACCTGCACCAGTCGATGGCCGCGGGCAAGAGTGTTCTGTTCGAAGGCGCTCAGGGGACACACCTCGACATCGACCACGGCACCTACCCCTTCGTGACCTCCTCGAACGCCACTGCCGGGGGCATTTGCAACGGCTTGGGAGTCGGTCCGACGTGCATCGATGCCGTGCTCGCCGTTTCCAAGGCCTACACCACCCGTGTCGGCGAAGGTCCGATGCCCAGCCAGCTCGAAGGTGAGATGGCGGAGTTGCTCCAGCGTGCGGGCAAGGAGTTCGGCGCAACCACGGGACGGCCGCGCCGGTGTGGATGGTTCGACGCCGTCGTCGTTCGCTACGCCGTGCGCGTGAATGGCCTCGATGCCATCATCCTGACCAAGCTCGACGTGCTCGACGGCATCGACACGCTGCAGATCTGCGTCGGCTACGAGATCGACGGCAAGCGTGTTGACGAGATGCCCGCCGAGACATGGAG
>JAUWTE010000057.1 GCA_030609765.1 Acidobacteriota bacterium | reverse complement strand
GAAATCCTCACGCAGGAGACGTGGCGTCCGGCCGTAGCGCGTACGGAAAGTATTCTGAAGAAACTCGATGTCGGCCTCGGGCTCCTGAACTGCCAGCTGGTAGAGTTCGTGCTTGTCAGGTTTACGCTTCTTCGATTTCTTGTTTTTCCGTCGCCGGTTCTTCGGGCTCATCACAATCCTCTCTTTTGAGACGGGCAGCGGTGGCTCACGGCGGCTACCTACAAGCGGCAATTCGGGAGACCCTTCACGGAGGCCATGTGTTTCATGGGTGAACTGCGGTACGGCACCGCTAGCTGGTCGGAGGAAAGCTGGGAGGGTGTTTTCTATCCCAAAGGTATCGCCCCCGGTGATTACCTGACCTACTACGCCAGCCAGTTTACTACCGTGGAGGCCAACGTCACCTACTACCGGATACCGAGCAGGGAAATGGTCAGTGGTTGGGACCGCAAGACACCAGACGGCTTCACCCTTGCCGCCAAGTTTCCGCGCTCGATCGTTCATGCGGGGCAGGGGACTCGACCCGACGCCACCGTTCTGCTCGATCCCGAGAAGACCGGCCGCGATCTCTATCAGTTCCTCGATGTCATGGACCTTCTCGGCCCCAAGTGCGGTCCCCTCGTGCTTCAATTCCCCTACTTCAACAAGCAGGCGTTCGCCAGCTCCGCTCCCTTCCTGGCTCGTCTCGACCTGTTTCTCGCAGGGCTGCCCGATCGCTTCCGCTATGCCGTTGAGATCCGAAATCGCAACTGGCTGACGACGGATCTGTCTGAGATCTTGCGTCGCCACCGAACGGCGATGGTCATGACCGACCTGTCATACATGCCGCACCCCGCCACTGTCGCCGCAATGCTCGACGTCGTTACAACCGATTTCATCTACGGGCGCTTGATCGGAGATCGCAAGGCCATCGACGCGGTGACGACGACCTTCGACCGGGTCGTGCTGGATCAAACCGCGCGCCTGCGTAGTTGGGCAGATCTCATTGGCAAGTTGATGCCCAACGTCGACGCAGCCTTTCTGTACGCCAACAACCACTATGCCGGTCACGCGCCCGAGACGATTCGCGAGCTCGCCGCGATGATCGAGGACAGCACTTCGGCTGGATTGTCAGCCGCGCCGCGCACCGGGCTGCTGTAGGAGCCATTCCTGCACGGAATGAGAGCGTGGCCACGCCACAATCATTGCTATCAGGGCAACAGCCGAGAGCGTGACGGCCCAGATCCAGCTACCGGTCAATAGCGACATGACAAGTCCGATGACCCCGCATGCTTCGCGCATGGCGAATCCCACGATCACTCCCTGGGAATAAGACTGCAGGGCCACCTCTGCGCCTGCGGCCTGGCCGGCCGCCGCCGCTTTCGTTCGCAGCATACGGGTGAGCATCTCTGCCGCCGGCAAGGTTGCCAAAGCAACAAATGCGAGTGCCGTCGTGACTGTGGAATCGAGCTCGACAACGGCCTCGAATCCGAGCACCTCGACCAACGTCCATGCCAAACCGGCGTAGACCAGCAGGCTCGAGGCAAACGCGATGCAAATCACCTGCAGAGTCTTGACCTGCCGATCAATCTTGCCGCTCATGCTGTCGTAGCTCATCGCGCCATTCTCCGGTTGCAGATGCTGTGAGGAGGCCATGTCGTGGGCTTGATGAGTCATCTCCGGCACCACCCACCGAGCGTGTATGATACCGGACACCTTTCATGCGTAGGGCACCCAATGAATGTTTTCGACCGCCTGATCAGCACGTCGCTTCCCCTCGTCCCCAAGCCCATCGTGCGCCGCATTGCGAGCTCCTATATCGCCGGCGAGACGCTCGACGATCTGATAACGGCCGTTCGCGAGTTGAACGGTGAGGGCTTCATGGTGGCCACGAGCATACTCGGAGAGTTCGTGCGGCAACGGGAAGAGTCCGAGCAGGCGGTGCGCGACTATCAGGAGGTTCTGGCGGCGATTGACCGGAACGGCCTCGACAGCAACATCCATATCAAGCTCACACACTTCGGCTTGAAGCTGGACAAGGACTTCTCCCGCGACAACGTACGGGCGCTGCTCGAGACGGCTTCCGGCTACCCGAACTTCGTCCGCATCGACATGGAGGACGCCTCGTGCACCACCGACACCCTGGACGTGTACTACCAGGTTCGGGAGGAGTTCGAGAACGTAGGGGTCGTGATTCAGGCCCGCTTGCATAGGAGCCTCGACGATGTACGCGCTCTGGCCAAAGTGCGAGCCAATGTTCGCCTGTGCAAAGGCATTTACATCGAGCCTCATGACATCGCCTGTACAGATGCCGAGGAAATCCGCAGCAACTACACGAAATTGCTGGAGGAATTGCTGGGGGCTGGATGCTATGTCGGTATCGCCACCCATGACGAGCGCCTTGTTCGAGGCGCTTTCCAGATTATCGATCGCCTGGGCCTGGAGCCGTCCGCCTACGAGTTCCAGATGCTGCATGGAGTCCTGCCCGAGCTCCGTCGTGTGATTCTGAACGAAGGCCACCGTGTACGTGTCGGTGTGCCCTTCGGACCCAGTTGGTACGCCTACTCCGTTCGCCGTCTGCGCAAGAACCCGATGATCGCGCGCTACGTGATGAAGGCGATGCTGAGCGGAAGCTAGCCCGGTTTCGCAACGGATCGCGGCTGCGCGGAGAAACTCCCTCAGAAGGGCAGATCTTCCTCTTCCAGCCCGAAGTGGTGGCCGAGCTCGTGGAGCACTGTCTCCCGGACGATCCGCAGGATGTCCTGCCGTGAGCGCGCAACCCGGAGGATCGGTCCGCGGTAGATCACGATGCGGTCGGGGAGGGCGGAATAGAACACGCCCCGCTCGTCAAGTGGTACTCCTTGGTAGAGTCCGAGTAACTCTCGACCCGTTGCGGGATCGATGCCCACAGCCGCCAGGTCCTCGGCGCTGCCCTCCTCCTCGACAACCACCGCCACGTTGTCGAGTCGATCTGCCCATTCATCGGGCAGCCCGTCAAGCGCTTCGCTGACGAGCTCACGGAACCTCGCGAGCGAGATGGTCGGCATGAAGGATCCCCCTCATTGACAGGGTGCGGAGAGGAAACTCGCGTCGTGCAAAGTTATACTCCCCGGTCATGCAAGGAAAGGAAGCGGACCCGCTAGCCACAATCTATGCGCAGGCGCTCGGCAGACCGGAACACCCGGCCTTCGAATGGGTGCGAGATGGTGGCGACATCCATCTCACCTACGCGGGACTGATCGAGCGAGTGCAGCAACTCGGCCATGCACTTCATGAGGCCGGGTACGGCAATGGGGAACGTGTCGCAATCTGCATGCAGAGCCGCCCTGCCTGGCCGATGGCCTTTCTTGCCATCTGGTACGCCGGCGGTACTGTCGTTCCGCTCGACACTCAGCTCGACAGCAAGGCGCTCGGCCTCCTTCTCGACCACTCCGGGGCGGTCGCCTGTCTGACCTCGGCCGAGGAGCTCGAGAAGCTCAGCGAAGCGTGCAGCGGTCTGCAGAGTCCTCCTGCGCTGCTGCAGGCCGATGACGCGGGGAGTTTGCGCTGGGATGGTGAGCCGCACGGCGCCGAGGGAGAAGCTGCGCGAGGATCTGACCCGTCCGGCACAGGACTTCCATCCGATGTGAGGGCATCCCGGTCCTTCGACTCCCTGGTGGCCCAATACCCTCTGTCCGCCGACGCGGGTTGGGGACCGTTCCCATCACCCGTTGAGACCGGGACCATCAGCTACACCTCGGGAACCACCGGCGATCCCAAGGGCGTAATGATCCGTCGTGCCTCCTGGGCCGCGAATATCTCCTCAGGCCTCGAGGTCGTGAGATTCGGGCCTGACGACAGATTCCTCGGGATCCTGCCGCTGTTCCACGTGTTGCCCCTGATTACCAACTGCCTCGGGCCTGCTTTCGTGGGTGCCACCGTGGTGTTCCTCTCGGAGCTCACCGCCGAGAAGATCCTCGCGGCATTCCGGCAGTATCGCATCAGCGTCTTCATCTGTGTGCCAGCTTTCTTCTATCGATTCCACGACCGGGTCAAGAGCCAGATCGACGCACTCACCGGTTTGCGACGTCGTGCAGCGCTCCTGCTATTGAGCATCGCTCGTGTCGGCAGGCGGCGATTCGGGCTGAATCTCGGGCCTCGCCTGATCCCTGCAATCCGCCGTCCATTCGGTGAGGATCTGCGTCTTTTCGTTACGGGGGCAGCCAAGATCAGCGCCTCAGTCGTGGAGGATTTCCTCGACTGGGGGTTTCCGATGGCGCAGGGATATGGGATGACCGAAGGTACCGCGGTTTTCGCTGTCAGCCCTCTGGACGGCCTCCGCGGTGACGCGATCGGCCCACCGATTCCCGGCGTTGACATCAAGGTCCATGAGCCGGACCAAGACGGAATCGGTGAGATCTGGGCCCGTGGGCCGAACATCATGGAGGGCTACTACAAGAACCAGGAGGCGACCGACGAGGTCCTCGTCGACGGCTGGTTGAGGACCGGCGACTTGGGCCGTCTCCAGGCAGATGGATTCGTCCAGGTTACCGGACGCGCCAAGGACATGATCGTCCTGGCATCGGGCAAGAACATCTTCCCGGACGAGCTCGAGGATCACTACTCCGCCTGCGAGCTGATCGATGAGCTATCGATCGTAGGGCTTCCCGACGCTGAAGGAAGAGGCGAGCGCCTGCATGGGGTGATCGTTCCCGACCTCGAGGCCGCTCGGCGGCGTGGATACGTCAACATCCGCGAAATGGTCAAGTGGGAGCTCGATGGCTTGGCTGCCGAGCTGCCCAGCTCACGCCGCCTTACCAGCATAGAGATCAGAAACGACCCATTGCCGCGCACAACGACGCGAAAGGTCAAACGTTTCGAGCTCGTACAGGATGCATTGCGGCGAGAGCGCGAGAGGGAAGCGAGCGCCCATCATGCGGCTGAGCAGGCGGCGTCGGGGGCGGAGACATCGGGCACAGTGCCGATGGCTGCCGGAGATCGGATCAGCCGCGCGCAACCGGACGCCGGAGGTGCCGCCGCCCAAGACCAGCCCGAGTGGGTTGTGACGGTAGAAACAATGATCGCTCGGCTGGCGGATCGTGATGCGATCGGGCGCGAAGAACACCTGGACCTTGATCTAGGTCTCGAATCCCTCGACAGAGTGGAGCTATTCGCCGAGATTCAGGACACGATGGGTGTGGACCTCGGAGATGAGGTTGTGGGTGAATTGCACACAGTCGGCGAGGTGCTCGACGCGGTAGGACAACTGTATGAGGAGGGTTCCGCGGAGAGCCGCGAATCCCCCGAGCAGAATCGCTGGGAGAGAATCCTCACGCAGAAGCCGGAAGGGTTGGATCCTTACCTGCGCCGCCGACCCATTACCGAGACCTTTCTCTGGATCCTCTGCCGCCTCCTGGGGTTCTTCTATCGACCGGTTGCGGGCCTGCGCTCGACGGGGCAGGGGAATATCCCGGCGGCATATCCATTCATGATGTGTCCCAACCATCTCAGCTACGCCGACCCACTCATGCTCGCCATGGTGGTTCCCTTGCGCGTCTTTCGTCGGCTTTTCTTCGTTGGCTATAGCGAGTACTTCGAAGGGTGGTTCGGTAGCCGCATGGGCCGCATCGTCCGGAATATCCCGATCGACCAGAACCGGCAACTCGAGAAAGCCATGCAGGCGGCGGCTGAGGGACTGCGACGGGACATGGTCTTGGTCATATTCCCCGAGGGCGGGCGTTCGATCGATGGTGACCTCAAGGAATTCCGCAAGGGTGCCGGAATCCTCGCCCAACATCTCGGCGCCCCGATCGTTCCGGTGGGGCTATGGGGCACGTATGAGATGTGGAGGCGGGGCGGCAAGCTGCGGCGGCACCCTGTTGCTGTGGCAATCGGGGAGCCCCTGCAACCGGCCGACAGTGCCAATCCCGACGCCCTGATGGAGACGCTCAAAGGGCGCGTGGCGCGACTCGTTGTCGAAGGTCGCAAGCTCTTCGCTCGATGAGTTTGCCGGCAACCTGTGGCGGAACAGACCCAGCGCACTTCTAACTACTACCTGTATGGCGCCTTTTCGCCCAGGCTACCGCGCTATATTGTTGGAAATGGACATTGACGGAAGGCGGAAAGGAATGGCTATGCGGTCACGTTGGTTGGGGTGGCTCCCATCGATCTCGGGGATCGTGCCTGTCGTCGCGGTACTAGCACTACTTCTTGCCGCTGGGTGTAATGGACTGAGCGCGTTCGGAGGCAGCTCACTACAGCTCAACATCACGGATGTGCAGTCGCGTGATCTGCGAATCCGTTTGAGTGGCCCTGACGCGGATGCACGCCTGGTCGAGATCACCAGCTCGGGTGAAACGGTGCTGGGCGAGGGCACAGTCACAATCGAACGCTATGTCCTGCAACAAGTGCGCTTCGGTCAAAGCCGAGTGGGGGGACTGTTCCTCTGCGCGAAACCATGCAGACGGCCCACCGAGGCGTTTCTGGTCGCATATTCCCCAGATCAACGGTTTGTCTCTGTCGGGGAGTTGCGGTTGCAGTTTCGGGTCGAGCCGTCCGTGGGGATTGCCGAGGAGCTGACTCATATCATCAGCCCTGGAATGCTACCGGACCTGTGGCGGCAGCCGGTCATCGAGATTCCGCCGGGTGGCAGCCGGCCTTGATGCCGGACGTCGAGAGGACGCTCCTCAGCTAGCCGCGCCGCCCACTCCAACGAGATCCCTCACCTCGGCCATCGTCTCGCGAGCAATTGCGCTTGCCTTCTTCGCACCTTCCTTCAAGATCTCTCGTACCTCGGCGTCTCCGAGCTGAGCGCGGCGCTCTCTGATCGAGGCCAGGGCGGTCTCGAGGCTCTCGGCAACCGCCTTCTTGAGATCGCCGTAGAGCAGCTCACCTGTTGCATGACGGGCGACGAATTCTTCAACGACCTCCGCAGGGGCCGACAGTCGCAAAAGGTCGATCAGGTTGGCAACACCTGGACTCATGGATTGCCCGGCTTCGAGTCCGACGTCGGTCACGGCCGAACGGATCTTCTTCCACGACTCCTTGGGGTCCTCCATGAGACCGATGTAGTGCTTGGGCCCCAGGCTCTTGCTCATCTTCTGAGCCGGATCGGCCGGCGACATGATGCGCTTGCCCTCGGTGAGCAGAGGCTCGACCTCGGGGAAGTACTCAACCCCGACCAGGCTGTTGAATCGACGGCCGATGCGGCGAGCGAGCTCCAGGTGTTGCACCTGGTCCTCACCCACAGGTACTCGGGAGGCGCGGTACAGCAAGATGTCGGCAGCCTGTAGCACGGGATAGCTGAACAGCCCGACGCTGACGTAGGCCGACCTGTCCGACTTGTCCTTGAATTGGGTCATCCTCTGCAGATCGCCATAGGAAGCGATACAGGAGAAAATCCATGCGAGCTCAGTGTGCTCCGGAACATGCGATTGGACGAAAAGAATCGACTTCTGCGGGTCGATCCCGCACGCAATCAGATCGCCCGCCATGCGCAGCGAACGCTCCGCCATCGACTCTCCCTGCGCTGTTCTGTACCGCTTTGCCTCAGGGCCGAACTGATCGGTGATCGCGTGGTAGTCGACGACGCAGTAGATGCAGTCGTATTCATCCTGCACCTGAACCCAGTTCTGAATGGCACCGAACCAATTGCCGATATGGAGCTCGCCGCTGGGCTGAATGCCCGAGAACACCCTCACTGTGGACATGACGTCATTGCTCCCCCTGATCAGGTGCTTTGACGGAGCGGGTCTACCACCATGGCACAACGCTCCAGGGCAATCTCGAGCTTCGAAAGTTCCGGCCCAAATCCCATGCGCACGTAAGGCTCCATGTCGAAATGCTCGCCCGGCACGATCAGACAGTCTGCTTCGGTGCGCAGGCGCTCGGCAAGTGCCATCGACTCGATGGGCAAATCGTAGCGCGCGTAGACGATCGCACCAGCCTTCGGGGGAATCCACTTGAACGTATCGGCTCGATCCTGCAACCAAGTCTCGATGACCTTCCAGTTGGTGTTGAGGATCGCACGGGTTCGCTCCTTGATGCGCGGGCGAACATCCTCGTGCAGGGCAGCGGCGGCCAGCCGGTCACTCATGGTTCCCATGGAGATGGTCGTGTAGTCCTTATGTGCCCAGAGTCCTTCCACGAGGTCCTCCGGGACGATCGCCCAACCGAGTCGCAAGCCCGGCAATCCATAGGCCTTGGATAGTCCCGCGGTAACGAGGACACGGTCTGACTTGCCCCAGAATGTCGTGGTCTCTCGTTCCTCGAGCTCGGCCCCTCGGTAGATCTCGTCGACGATGATCCATGCTCCCACGCGCTCGGCGGCGCGGACGATGGCATCCATGGTCGACTCAGGAAGAATCGATCCAGTGGGGTTGTTGGGATTGGTGACAAGGATCGCCTTCGTCTTGTCGGTCACGAGAGTGTCGAGCTCTTCTGTATCGGGCAGCCAATCGCGATCCTCGCGCAAGGGCCAGGGCTTCACGTCAACGCCGAAGTTGTTCGCCAAGCTTCCGACCTGCATGAAGTTGGGCGTCTGGAAGACGAGCTCATCGCCGGGGGACAGCAGGCTCCACGCGAGAACATAATTCGCCTCGGCTCCTCCGTTGGTGACCAAGACGTTCTCGGCATTCGCCCCTGGATAGATCGAGGCAACGCGCTCGCGCAGCTTCGGCGTTCCGCGCGAATGATTGTACTCGAGAGAAGTGGCGAGGAATGACTCGATCGAGGTGCCGCTTATCTCGAGCAACTCGGCGAGGGTCAGAGGCTCGACTCCGCTCTCAGACAAGTTGAAAAGGACCTCGTGCTCGAAGGTCGACTGATACCGTTCCATCGCGAAATTCTCGAAACTCATGTTCAGTTCTCCGATTGTGCTTCCCGCAATTCAATGGCTCGCATCTCGGCATGAAAACGAGATGGAGGCCCGTCGCCAGACACAGGGATTCCGGTGGGGTGGGCGGTGGGTGGCTCCCGGAATCCCTTGGGCGGGGGGTCGGTTGTGGGGGGCTGACCCCGCACGCCCTGAGAATGCTCTGAGAACTCGACTATAGGCTCCCACGCCACCTATCGCAAGATCGACTGGCACGGATCCACGCGTCAGGCGAATACGAGGCGAATATGGCTGATCAGGAAGATCGATGACGGCCTTCTGTGAGCATGATAAGGTCTAGCCGGAAGCGTAGATGAACGGGCTGGCGGACCCCTCCTGTTCGCAGCCAAACCCGGTACAACCGCTGAGAATCGATGTACTACCCGTATCGCATTTTCACTCTCGACGAAGCCAACGAGGCTCTGCCCGCGGTGGCTCATCTGACCCGTGAGACCCAAGAGCGATTGCAGGCCCTCCGCTCGGAATATCAGGAAACCGAGGCGGAGGGCGAGGGGATGAGCTTGGAGTCCGAGACAAGGTCCCTGCTTAACGATTGGGCCGAGGCGATCTTGCAGATCGGAGCCCAACCGAAGGGAATCTTCACCGTCGATTTCCGCTCGCCGGATCCCAACATGCTCTGGTGCTGGGCGCCCGATGAGGATTGCATCACCCACCGGCACTTCACCTGGGAGTCATTCAAGGACCGCATCGAGCTCGAAGCGGATAGCGATAGCTGGTTGAGCTGGAACTAGAAGAGGCTGCAGAGGTAACTCCGATGTTGCGCGCTGATATTGCGCGCCGGACGCAGTAATCGAGGAGGCACGCATGAAGGCCGGAGATGTTCGCGCCGCCGTCTGGGCCGGGTTGCTGGCTACCTTCGTATCCATGGTGGCCGGCACGTGGTTCCCTGGTCTCAGCCTACCCCGGGTCGATCTGGCCAGCCTCAACGGGAACTTCCTGGTGCCGGAGGGTGCCTCCATATCCTTCTCCTGGACGATGGGCCTGCTGCAGTTGGGTGCCGGCGGCGTGGTGATGGCATTGCTCTACGCGCTATACATTCAGGCCCTTCTTCCGGGACCGGGATGGGCGCGCGGCATGATTTGGGGTGTTGTCTTGTGCCTGGTCTCGGGGTTGACGCTGTTTCCGCTGATCTACGGTGGCGGCGTCTTCGGCAGCGGATGGGATAGCGCCTACCCGTTGGCTCTCGCCGCCTGGCACCTTCTCTGGGGAGCGGTGCTCGGGATCGCCTATCACACGCCGCGCGAGAGCTGATCGACAAGCAGAGACACCACGCGAGAGGAGCGGGGTGAGATCCTTCGGCCGAAGGCGCTAGTTGCCGATGATCTGGGCGAAGACCGATCGCTTCTGCGGGCCATCGAGCTCGGCGAAGATAATGCTCTGCCACTGGCCGAGAACCAGCTTGCCTTCCTCGATGGGAACCATCACGTTGTGCGACAACAACGATGAGCGCAGATGCGAGGATGCGTTGCTACGCACGCAGTCGCTGTGCTCGGGATCGTTGTGCCAGAAGTAATCCTTGTCGTCGACCACGTCGCGCAGGAAGGCCTTGAGGTCATCGAGCAACGCCTGCTGCCATTCATTGATCATGATGGCAGTGGTCGTGTGCATCGAATGCAGGTACAGCATGCCTTCCTTGACCATCGAGCCGTTGAACATCTCACGCACTCTCTGGGTCAAGTCGATGAGGTCGAGGCGCTCTTCGCTGTTTACCTCAAACTTGTGGCTGACAACCTTCATTTGATCGGGATCCAGGCAGAGCTAAGGAGGGTATCAGTACCCCGCGAATAAGCCGATGGTAGTCCAGGGTATTACGGATTGCAAGCGATGCCGAGGGTCACAATTCCCAGTAGGCGTGTCTGGTGTGAGGGGCGTTTTCCGCCCTCTCACACCAAACACACGAGGCCGTCCAAAGATCCGATCAGCCGCCCTTCGGCTTAGCCTTCCGCGCCGTCCGGGTGCCGCCGCCTGGCGGTTTCGTCGATCCGCCTCTTGGTGCCCGGGCGCCCGCACTGGGTCGAGTCACGCTGGGCCTCGACACTCTACTCCCACGTGGCGCGGCGCCGCGGCTACCTCCGGGTGTACTCCGAACGCTCGATCGCCTTGCCGGCGGCGAGTAGCTGCGCGTGCTGGGTCGAGCCGGAGAG
>JAUWTE010000337.1 GCA_030609765.1 Acidobacteriota bacterium | reverse complement strand
GGGAATCAGCAGGTTCGGTTCGGCTTCCAAGCAGGACTGCCTGAGACAGTATCAGGCGACGAACTAGACCCGACCACGACTTAGCGCGGTCTGTAACTGGCGCTGTCACAGAGTGCCCCTCAGTAGCCGGTTGGCGCCCCGTCGTCATCCGACATGTCCCGATCCAAGTCGTTGGAGCCCCCTTCCCGGAGGAGCGCGATTCCAGAGGCACCGACCGGCACGACCAACAGCACCGCGGTGACGAGTACACTGGGTACTTGGAGCGAACCCGCCGCCCAGGTTGGCCCGAATATCACGAGAAAGAGAGCGGACACGGAGAGAAGCGCGGCGCCCGTCCGGCGGGGCCATCGGGCGGCCGTCCACGCGAACACGAAGAAAGGCGCGACGAGCACGAAGCCCATGAGCACCCCGGCCAGTTGTAGCGGCTCGGGCCCGCGCAACGCGCCCACAACGTGTGCGAGGAAGAAAACGGCCCAGAACGAACCGAATACGATCAGTACCCGCGATGCCGTCTTTCGAGCTCCCCAATAGGCTAGCAGTGCGCTGAACAGCCAAGTCATCCACAGGACGAGCAAGATGAGCATGATCCATTCGGAGGAGACCTCCAGGTTGGGCTCACGCCACCGAAGCGCAGAGACGATGAGGACCGTGGCGAGACCTCCGATCAAGTAGGCATGGTATCCAGCCCGGTACGCCGCCTGGCGCTGGAACTCGTCCTTATCTCGAAGCCAGCCAAGCTCGCGGAGGATGCCTGGCCCGAACGCACCCAGCCCCGCCACGATCAGAAGGCCCTCCGCCACGAACGTGTCGAGCAACAGTCCTACGATTACGAGGCTGCCGGCGATCAATCCGGGCACCGAGGGCAGCGTTCTTCCTGTAGCCTGCTCAGTCATGGGCTTCTCCCCGATCGATCCGGAATAACGCCTCCACGGGGACGTCGAACGCTTCGGCGAGCTCCAACGCGAGGCCAACGGAAGGATTGTACCGACCCCTCTCGATGGAGAGGATCGTCTGCCGGGTGACGCCGACCCGATCGGCCAACTCCTGCTGGGTCATGTCGGGGACTTGGCGTCGGTGGCGCCGCACCTGATTCCGGACCTCGTGTCGTGGACTCATGCCGAAAAGTAAAGCCAACTATACAAATTGTCAAGCTAACTATACGACTCGACGCGGTGGGCAAGGCACAGCTCACGGCTGCCTGCTCCGTTGCCGTTCTCCTCTGGCGCCCACAGTACGCTGTCGCGGTCAGACTCACTCGACCCTGTACGCTTGGAGGGAACAATTCGCTCGGCCGCGGCCGGCCATAGGACGAAGAGGTGCTTTTCACGTTTTTGAGCCGGGAAGAGCCCATCCAGCTTAGTTGCTTCTATCCCCCATCCGTCTGATTTTGGCTGCCATGAGTGATCTCTCGTCCTACCCGCCGCGACTCTTCACCAAACTCAAGCGCCGCAAGGGACCAGGTCATCATCACTCGGAGGATTCCCAACTGTGAGTAAGAAACTCAAGATTGCCGCATATGCTGGAATACTGTCTCTCGTATTGGTGCCTCCGGAGATATTCCTGGAGCATATGTTGAACGAGAACCCGGGTACCCAGTGGGTCTTCATTTCTATCGTTTTCGTCTATGTCTTTTCGGTCTCATGCACAGTGTTCCTGTACTATGCTTTCTTCTTGCTGGGTCGAGCGCTTGATGTTTCAGCGATCGTGATAAGCTCAGTGATAATCATCTTACTGAATTTCATCTGGTACTCTTTCCAGGTTTATGCGATTCGGGACCCGGTTGCTTTTTACAATTTGTTTGGAGGAACAGTACTGGTAGTGTTTGGAGCATCGAGAATCGTATTCGGATATGGGGTATACAGAGCTCGGACAGCGCTCGGAGGACTGGCAACATCCCTCGCGATCTTTGAGATCGTTATTGGCCTGTTCCTGATAACAGTCAGACTCTATCTCGTTGGGTTCGTGCTCTCGCTCCCCGCAGCGGTTCTGCAAATCATGCTGCTTCTGGGGCTGTCCAGGTCGTTCGATGAAGAGACGCGTGGAGTGGTTTCCACAGACTAGAATCACGAAGAGGGGAATCGGATAGCGCTTATTGCAGGGCCGGAAGCTAGTTTTGGACGCGCCCGACTGATGAAGTTGGGCAAATCGGTGGGGAGCAGCGAGGACTGGGGCGCGTTCACGAAGAGGTACAGGGGCGAAATGGCGCTTCGGCAAAAAGAGGCGGTTCTTGATCACTCCTGGCCGAGCGCAGTGCAGACCTCGAGGCTTGGCCTTTAGCAGAGTTCGGCTGTTCGCCTCTGGCGGCCACAGTACGCTCTCTCGGCCAGTCTCGGACGGTCCCGTGTGTTGATACGGAGTCTGCTGGTCGGCCGTGACAGCGGCCTCTACACGGTGGAAGCTGCCTGCTGCAACAAACCGGGTCGGACGGACATGACCCGCTCCAAGTCCGCGGCCGCGATGTGGGTGTAGCGCTGCGTGGTCGATACGCTGGAATGGCCGAGCGCGACCTGAACTAGCCGGAGGTTCCCGGTTTCCCGCAGCAGCTCCGTCGCGCAGGTATGCCGGAACGTATGCGGGCTCACCCGTTCCCACTCCGCGATTCCCGCTTTCTGCGCAGACCGCTTCACGAACTGCCTCGCGTACGTTGTTGTCATCGGACCACCCTTGAGCGTCGGGAACACGTGACTATTCGCAAGAAGTACTCGATCGTGGATATCGCAGCTGCAGGAGGCTGGGGTGATGTCCGGACCGTCGAGAACTCCTACATGAAGGCCGACAGTGCCACCAAGCAGCGGGTGGTGCTCATGGAGTGATCCGAAGTGAGCACAAGATGTCGCACACCAATGTCGGACAGCAAAGCGTGGAAGGAGCTACTTAGACATTAACTACAACAACTTACGGCGCTGGCGTGGTTCGTAACGATCTTGACCCCATTCAGGCGCGCGACCGGGCTTCGCCACGCCCCGATGCGGAAATATGCGGGCTACTCCGGTGTAGCGCCGGACTTCAGACTGCGAGTCCGGCGCAGATTCCTCCAAAACTCGCACACAATGTCGCACACTGGTGCTCGGTAGGAGCCCGCGTTTCCGGACGCGAAGATACGCGGAGGCGTCGGGGAACGCTACTGCGGAGTACGCCTCTCGGTCAGTACGAGGCGCCTTCGAGCAGCCAGCACTCGGTGGACATCCGAGTGCCTGTCCCGCGACAGAATATGGTCCACAGGCTGGTGACCCGATTCAGAGGATGCGGGCCGCAACTCGGTCAACCACGTGGCATGTGGATCGTAGCGGGCAAAGAACACACGACCTGCCTGCTCCGGATCGCGAGCCTGGATCAGCGAGAGGACGAACGCCTTCTTGCCGGCTACCCGTGTCACTCCTTGAACCAGCACCTTCCCCGGATGGGCGGACATGACAGGCCCTCGCGCCGTACGTCCGATCCCGGACATACGTCGGAATGCCGCCTGGTAGATATCGAGCGCTCGGGCGAGGGGCACGGAGAAGTAATGGTGCGCACCGGTGTCGCGCTCGACGAACATGTAGTAGGGGACGCACCCCAGGCGAACCTGGTCCGTCCACATGCGAGTCCAGACCGTAGCGTCGTCGTTCACGTGGCGAATCAATGGAGCCTGGGTGCGAATCACGGCCCCGGTTTCCCGGATCCGTCCGACTGCCTCGCGGGCAATGTCGGTGGAAAGCTCCCGCCAATGACTGAAGTGAGCCATCAGAGCCAGGTGCTTGCCGGAACGCACGACCCGTTCGAACAACCGCAGGATGTCGTCAGCATCTCCGTCATCCACGAAGCGGTGAGGCCAGTAGGCCGGAGACTTGGTCCCGATCCGGATTGTCTGAATGTGGTCGTACTTGGGCCCCAGCAGAGGTTCAACGTACGCCCGTAGCCGGTCGGCCTTCATAATCAACGGATCACCGCCGGTGAACAGAACGTCCGTGACCTCCCGGTGGCGCGCGAGGTACGTCAGGTACGTGTGCTGCTTGTCGGTCGCGAACTTGAGCGCCTCGGTGCGGACGAATTGCGGCCACCGGAAGCAGTATGTGCAGTAGGCGTGACACGTCTGCCCGGCGGACGGGAAGACGAGGACCGTCTCGCGGTACTTGTGCTGGATCCCGGGAACCGGCTGACCGTCGAGCAGGGGGACGTTGTCGTCCGCCTGCCCCGCTGGATGAGGGTTCAGGCGAGCCCTGATCGATGTAACGATCTCAGCGATCGCGCTCCGGTCGCCGTGTCCAACAGCAGCTGCGAGTGCATCAAACTCGTCGGACCTGAGCATGTCGCGCTGGGGAAAGGTGAGCCGAAAGATCGGATCGTCAGGAATCCGCGACCTGTCGATCAGTTCCTCGACCACGTAGTTGTTGGCTCTGAACGGAAACACATGCGCGACGACGCGCATCGCGAAGCGATCTTCCGCGGGAAGCCCAGACAGCTGCGGGAGATCTTCGATGTCGCGGATTGAATAGAAACGCATATTCCGGTGAGTTCGGCTCACACAGTCTCCTCTCGTGGGTGGT
>JAUWTE010000380.1 GCA_030609765.1 Acidobacteriota bacterium | reverse complement strand
TCATACAAACCGACGGTCGCATACCCCTTGTGGCCGCCAATGCTGAACTTGTGAGTCAGGGACTGACGCTCATCGGGGAGCTTGCGCCGCACCGGCTGCAAAGCTGGCACGGGGTGAGTGCCCGTGAGCCCGAACCCGGCGCTGGCGGCGCTGTCAGATGCTGCCTTACTGCCTGCAGTGGCCAGTGGCTGCGACCGCTTGCTGCCATCGCGATAGACGGCAACCGCCTTGATCCCCTTCTGCCAGGCCTGCACGTAGGCCTCGGCGATCTCCTCGACAGTCGAGTCCTCGGGCATGTTGATCGTTTTCGAGATCGCGCCCGAAATGAACGGCTGCACCGCGGCAACCATGTTCAGGTGCCCCCTGTAATGAACGGCACGCTTGCCGCCCAGTGCCGGGAATGCACAGTCGAACACCGGCAGATGATCATCCACCAGGTGTGGGGCGCCCTCGATGGTGCTGTGCGTGTCGACGTACTCGACGATGGCCTTGACCTGCTCGTCGTCATAGCCGAGGTTGCGCAGGGCTGCCGGCACCGTGTGATTGACGATGCGCAGCGTACCCCCACCCACGAGTCGCTTGTGCTTGACCAACGCCAGGTCAGGCTCTACTCCGGTGGTGTCGCAGTCCATCATGAAGCTGATGGTTCCGGTTGGTGCCAGCACCGTGGCCTGGGCGTTGCGATAGCCGTATTCCTCGCCGTATGTCACCGCCTGGTCCCAAACCTTGCGTGCGCCGCGCGCGAGGACCTTGGGAACGACATCGGCGTCGATTCGGTAGGCGGCTTCTCGATGCATGCGCATGACGCCGAGCATCGATTCCTTGTTGGGCTCATATCCAGCGAAGGGACCCTTGGCTTCGGCGATTCGCGCCGACTGCAGATAGGCCTCGCCGCACATGATTGCGCTCACGGCTGCCGCGGTGGCCCGCCCATCTTCAGAGTCGTAGGGCATTCCCTGGTGCATGAGCAGGGCACCGAGGTTGGCGTAACCGAGCCCCAGGGGGCGGTAGTCGTGGGAGTTCTTGGTGAAGCTCTCGGTCGGATAGTCGGCATACCCGACGATGACCTCCATGCCCGTGAACACGACATCGATGGTACGGCGATACGACTCGACGTCGAAGGAGCTATCCTCGCGCACGAACTTCATGAGGTTCAGCGACGCTAGATTGCAGGCGGTCTCGTCCAGAAACATGAACTCCGCGCAAGGGTTGGAAGCATAGATCCGGTCGGTCGCCTTGCAGGTGTGCCACTCGTTGATGGTGTCATCGAACTGCAGGCCGGGATCGCCACACTGATGCGTACACTCGGAGATCTTGCGCATCAAGTCCTGAGCCCGGTAGGAGCTCACGGGCCGACCTTCGACGCGGCCGATGGTGTGCCATTCGTCGCCCCGGTCAACCGCGCTCATGAAGGCGTCCGAGGCGCGCACGCTGTGGTTGGCGTTCTGGAAGAAGACCGAGCCGTAGGCCTCACCGTCGAGCGCCGGATCGTAACCGGCGTCAATGAGCGACCACGCCTTGCGCTCCTCCTTCGCCTTGGCCTCGATGAACTCGACGATGTCCGGGTGATCGACGTCCAGAATCACCATCTTCGCCGCCCGCCGGGTCTTGCCACCGCTCTTGATGACGCCGGCGAAGGCATCGAAGCCCTTCATGAACGACACGGGGCCCGACGCGATGCCGCCCCCGGAAAGCGATTCCATGGAGCCGCGCAGACGGGAGAGATTGACGCCGGCACCGGAGCCCCATTTGAAGATCAGCCCTTCGGTCTTTGACAGGTCGAGGATCGAGTCCATCGTGTCGTTGACGTGGTTGATATAGCAGGCGGAGGCTTGCTGCCGTTCCCCCGCGATACCGATGTTGAACCAGACGGGCGAGTTGAAAGCGACGATCTGGTGTAGCAACAAGTGCGTCAGCTCGTCGGAGAAGATCTCCGCGTCGTGCTCGGTGGCGAAATACTCACCATCGATTCCCCACTGCGTGATGGTTCCGACGACGCGCCCGATAAGCTGCTTGAGACTGCCCTCGCGCTCGGGACTGCCGGGTTGGCCGTGGAAGTACTTCGAGGCGACGATGTTCGTGGCCCGCTGAGACCAGAAATTCGGGAACTCGACGTCGCGCTGCTCGAATACGGTTTCGCCCTCGGCGCTCAGTATGATGGCGTTGCGCCGTTCCCACTCGACGGCGTCGAAAGGGTGGACTCCATCAGCGGTGAAGTACCGCGAAAAGCTCAGCCCGCGCCGACTGGTGGTTTTTTCGGGAATTTGCTCCGCAGTCGTGCTCGGTGAGGGCGATTGCTCGGGCATATCAGCCGAGCGGTTCTCGCGGTCAGGGTACTCGTCAGCAGCCATAGAAAGCATCTCCGAACGAAAAGTGACTCGTCCCGCAACGTTGCAGAATTCCGGGAGGACGACCGGAAGAAGATGGGATGGAAATCGCTAGCCTTATACGTTCCATCACCTTAGGTTGTCAAGCACAAAACCACAATATGTTGGGGTTGATTCAAATAGGAGCTACCAGTGGTTGTGTGCCGTTCGAATCGCCGCAAATCCACTCCCAGCGCAGTGTTCAGCGGAATCGGCGTTCACCGAAGGCCGTTCTGCGGGGCGAATCTGAGGCTCTCTGGGCCAACTCGGCGGCAACTTTTTCTTTCCTCCGCAGAGGGTGCCCGTCGGAGGGTGAGGACTCGGGATTGCCACCTAGGCGAGAGCGAGCGTCTCTCGGGCGCTTTGCCGAACGGCTTCGGCGACCGCGGCGGGCACGCGAGGATCGAAGGGGTCCGGGATGACCTCCTCAGGCGACGGATTCTCCACGCAAGCCGCGATGGCGCAGGCCGCGGCCAGCTTCATCCGCGAGTCGATGAAGCGCGTACGTGCGTCGAGAGCGCCTCGCATCACGCCAGGAAAGGCGAGGACGTTGTTGATCTGGTTGGGGAAATCGCTGCGGCCTGTGGCGGCGACAGCAGCACCCGCTTCGAGGGCCTCGTGATAGCCGATCTCGGGTAGCGGATTGGAGAGCGCGAAGACCACCGCGCTGTCGGCCATGCTGCGAACCATTTCAGGCGTGACGAGGCCGGGCGCTGCCAGACCGATGAACACATCCGCGCCAACCATGGCGTCGGCCAGACTGCCTTTCATGCCACGCGGGTTCGTGATCTCGGCGATTGCTACCTTGCTGGGGTTGACGTCGAGGCCGGGCCGGCCCGGATACACCACCCCCGTGCGATCGCAGAGAATCACTTCGGCGACGCGCGGCTCGTGATCTTCCTCCATGCCGCGACCCAGCAGGAGCTTGGCGGTGGCGATGCCGGCGGCCCCCGAACCGACCACGACCACGCGCAGATCCTCCGACCTCTTGCCGATCACCTTGCATGCGTTTTCCAGCGCCGCCAGCAAGACGATGGCTGTGCCGTGCTGGTCGTCGTGAAAGACGGGAATCTCGAGCTTCTCGCGCAAGCGACGCTCGACCTCGAAGCAGCGCGGCGCGCGGATGTCCTCCAGGTTGATCCCCCCGAATACCGGCGCCAGCCGGACCACGGTCTCGACGATCTCGTCGGCGTCCTGTGTGTCGAGACAGATGGGGAACGCATCGATGTCTGCGAAAGCCTTGAACAGGGCCGCCTTCCCCTCCATGACGGGAAGTGCAGCGAGGGGGCCGATGTCACCCAGTCCGAGTACGGCACTGCCGTCCGTGACGATCGCCACCGTGTTGGACTTGATCGTGTAGCGGTAGGCGAGCTCGGGATTCGCTGCGATCTTCCGGCAGGGCTCCGCGACGCCGGGTGTGTAGGCCGCGGAGAGATCGAGCCGGTTGTTGAGCGGCACCTTGCTGCGCACTTCGATCTTGCCACGGTGCTTTTCGTGCAGACGTAGGGATGCTTCCTCGTGTGATGACATTGCCCGGTCTTTTTGTCAGGGGATTGAAATTCCGACGACAACCTGAGAATTCTCTCTTAAATCGAGCGGCAAAAGCTAGCATAGAGGGAATTCTCCCGCTAGCAGGCCGTGGTGAAAGTGTGATGGGTCTGGTTACGCCACCAAGGGTGCAGATGATAGGCGCCGCGACGCAGGCGATGCCACTGCGCATCGTCGTGGAGCGGCAACGCCGCAGATGCGCCCTTGGCGGCGTAACCCTC
>JAUWTE010000326.1 GCA_030609765.1 Acidobacteriota bacterium | reverse complement strand
TGTTCCTCCGTTCGTTTCTCCAAGCTCTGTAGTGCGTGCACGCACGTAAGATACCGGTGCAAGGCCCGTGAACATCGACGGGCGGTCTCGCGGCGGAGAGGCGCCTCGAATGATGAGGGAAGAGGTTCTCTAGCGGCAACACGCTCATCGAACTGCAGGCTAGCTAGGTCTCCTCAGGCGCCCGGGTGTGAGTTCAGCTTGGCGTTGGCGTCCAGTAGGGTCTGTGTTATGCTGATGCGCCGCGCTGGTGAGATGTCAGTGCGGGGGATACGAGAAACATGAGATCGCGAATCCAAGCCCTGAAGCGTACCGCCTGGACGATGCTCACGTGTGTCGCTCTCTGCGCGATTCTTCTGCTCGTTCTCCGGGCAGGTATTGGCGTTGCACCGCGCAATTCCGATCTCTCTCTGGCCGTTCTCACGGCCGAGCCAGCCTCGGCGACGCAAACACCGTCTTTCACTACACAATGGAACAGGCCTCGATTCGACGACCGCCAGGAAGAACGATTGGAGATGGTGCTGAATCAGATCAGTGCCCGCGGTGTAGACGACCTGGAGGTGCTCGAGGCGATGGAGCACGTGCCACGCCCCGAATTCGTCCCCGAGTACTACTTGAGAGACGCGTACAGAGATTCACCGCTTCCGATCGGCTACGGGCAGACGATCTCTCAACCGTACATCGTTGCTTACATGACGGAGCTTCTCGATCTGAATCCGGGAGACTACGTCCTCGAGGTCGGTTCGGGAAGCGGGTACCAAGCCGCAGTCCTCTCCGAGTTGACTCCCCACGTATTCACTATCGAGATCCTCGAGGCGCTGGGCGCAGAGGCCTCGGAGCGCCTGGCCTCACTTGGCTACGACACCATCGAGGTGATGGTCGCTGACGGGTACTTCGGATGGGAGGAGAACGCACCGTTCGACGCCATCATCGTCACCTGTGCGGCAGGTCACATCCCGCCTCCTCTCATCGAGCAGTTGAAGTCGGGAGGGCGGATGGTCATCCCCGTGGGGCCGGTCTACGACGTCCAATACCTGATTCTCGTCACCAAGAACGAGGAAGGAGAGATCCGCTCGGAGCGGTTGCTCCCCGTGCGCTTCGTGCCCATGACCGGCAGTGTTCAAGAGGGCCAGTGACCTCCTCAGCTCCCTCGAAGGTGGGACGATGGTCGCCCATCGTAGCGGTCTTCCTGTTGTCCGCCGGGCTGGTGGGATGCGAGCTTGTTCTGCTCCGCGCCCTTGCCATCACGCAATGGCACCACTTCTCATACTTCGTCATCAGTACAGCCTTGCTCGGATTCGGCGTGAGCGGGACGCTACTCGCGTTCGCGGGGAAACGACTAGTGCGACAATTCAACACTTGGGCGACAATCTTCACGCTCGCGTTCGCACTGTCGATAGCCGTGTGCTTCCGAGGTGCCCAGGCGTTACCCCTAAATCCCCAGTTCGTTCTCTTTAGCGGGGAACAGGCAGGGCTCCTCATCGCGTATCACGTACTGCTGCTTGTTCCGTTTCTCCTTGGAGCAACGGTAATCGGGCTGGCCCTTATGCACTTCGGCGGCCGGATTCACGTGGTCTACGGCTCGAATCTTCTTGGGAGCGGAATCGGCGGGCTCGGCGCCCTGCTGCTCATGTTTATCTTGTCGGTAGAGGAGATCCTTCTCATCGCCAGCATCACGGGGCTCGCCGCCGCCGCCGGATGGACCGTCACTGCTTTTGCTGATCATCCGCCGACTGCAGCAGGGGCTCCACACATGCGTGTCCCGGGGCAAGTGCGCGTCCGGAGTCTCGCGATTGCGGTCGCCGTCGCCGCTGCCACGCTCGCGACGCTTGCTCTCACCTGGCCGATGACCCTGCAAATCGACTCTCACAAGCCGTTGGCGATCGCTCTGCTGCTCGAAGAACAGGGCGATGCGGAGCACCTCCTGACGACAAGCGGCCCCCGAGCCCGACTGGATGCCTTCGAGTCTCCGTTGTTTCACAACACGCTGTTCGCAGGGTTCACGGCCTTGTCACCTCCCCCACCCCAGCTAACTGTCTATGCGGACGGCTGGGCCGTCGGCACGGTGTTCAAGATCGACGAGCCCGGAGAGGCCGAGATCCTCGACCACACCCTGATGAGCGTCCCCTATCGCTTGCTCGACCGCCCGAGGGTCCTCCTCCTTGGTGAGGTTGGTGGACCAAACGTCTGGCTCGCAGAGCGGTGGAACGCCGACTCCGTTACCGTGGTGAACGGGAATCCTCAACTCGTCTCGCTCATCTCGGTGGACCTCGCCGAGCTCTCTGGAGGTGTCTTCACGCGTGAAGGCATCGAAGTCATAGTTGCGGACCCGCGGTTGTTCCTCGAGGCAGCGCGGCAAGTGAACTACGACCTGATCCAGCTCGTGAGTGCGGAAGGGATGTCCGTGGGCGGACTGCTGGCGATTCACGAGGACTATCTTCTTACTCGTGAGGGCCTCGCGATCGCCCTCCGGCGCCTGCGCCCCGGCGGGCTGCTGGCCGTAACGCGACAACAGCAGGACCCACCGCGCGACAACGTGAAGTTGCTCCAAACCCACGCTGAAAGCCTTGAGTCACTCGGGTTCTCCGATCCCGGGGCACACGTCGTCCAGCTGCGCAACTACCTCGCAGTCATCACCCTTGCGTCTTTCGACGCGTTCAGCGATTCACAGTGTAACGAGATCCTGGCCATCGCGGCCGAGTTGCAGCTCGATGTGGAATGGCTCCCCATGGCCGGATTCGAGCCCACCGAGCAGTACGCGCGGATCCCCGGGCCGTCTGGTGAACTGGGCTCCTACTACCACTACGCCGCGCGGGAAGTCTTCTCGCCGCGGCGGGAGGAATTGGTCAGCAATTGGGTCTATGACATCCGGCCCGCGACCGATGAGCGGCCCTACTTCTACAACTTCTTCCGCTGGGGATCGATCCCCGCCCTACGGGAGGCCTTCGGTGACGTCTGGTTCAGGAAGCTTGAGCTCGGATACGTAGCGGTTGTCGCGATCCTCGCCGAGGTTATGCTCGTGGGAGGCGTGCTGATCCTTCTTCCGCTCATCTTTCGCAGACGGCAGTGGGCGAACACAAAGGGCGGGCGGCTCGCGACGGGGTTGTACTTCTTCCTCCTCGGCCTCGCGTACATGTCCCTGGAGATGCTTCTCATCGTCCGGTTCACCCACTTCCTTGGCGATCCGATCCTGTCCGCCGGCGGAGTCGTAAGCGCCTTTCTCGTCTTCAGCGGATTCGGAAGCCTGCTCAGTCGTCGGCTCTTTCGCTTTGCCGGAAACGCAATCACCGCATCAATCGCGGGGATCTGCGCCCTGGGCGCCGTGTACGCCTTCGTGCTGCCTGACCTGTTTGCAGCAGCGGCGGCGTGGCCGACCGCCGCCCGGATGGTCGTCACGATCCTTCTCGTATCGCCGCTCGCGTTCCTGATGGGGATCCCTTTCCCCAGCGGGATGAGGCGGATCTCAGGAGCCAGACCGTCCCTCGTGCCCTGGGCGTGGGGGATCAACGGCTTCGCATCCGTTGCTGCCCCCCCCATTGGAATCCTGCTTGTCACCTCGATCGGACTGACCTGGGCGACCCTTCTCGGGGGTGGTCTCTACCTCTGCGCCGGCTTGCTGGCCACGGGGCTTCCGGGGTCGGCACGATCCAGGAACTAGTCCTTCGTATTCGTTTCTCCAGCCGATCGTTCGTAGTGGGTTTGATCCAACTCCGTGTGAGCGACTTGTTGGCTAAGAGATGCATTGACGTACTTCCTCACCGGGGAGTTGTCTCTCAAGCCCCTTCATCGAGTTCAAAACGAGCTCAGCAAGGCGTGGCGGTATTCTTTAGCTTCCTAACTAAGTTCGAAAGTAGTCCCGTAAGGGTACCCGCGCAGTGTAATCACGACGAGTGCGGTCTCTGGAAACTACTTCAGGTCGGCGATGAAGTCGTCGATAGGAAGGGCAGACAAAGTCTGGATTCTCACGCTTCCGCGCGAACCAAGCTCCAGGGAAATCCGAACTATCGAAGCAAGATCGGGCGCCTCAACAACGCTCACAACATCGTACGCCCCCAAGGTCGCATACTGGTGCAGAACACGAGCACCGTAAGTTTCGATCTCTTGATTCACTTCTTTGATTCGATCCGGATGATCCTTGATTGTTGCCGCACCGGTGTCAGTCAGCCGGCTGAGGAGAATGTAGGTCGCCACGTTGATCATCTCCTTTGTTGTGCTATGCCCCACCATACCAAGCTGGCACCCTCCCAACAACTCCTTCACTCCCCCACTCCAATGTCACCAGACCCTCGAAATCGGTCCAGAAATGGAGCTAGAATTCGATAACTCTACCCAACAGAGACGAGTGATCGTTCGATCTCCTCCCGGCTCGGCCAAGCAATAGTTCCAAAGTTATCCCCTTGGGGAGTACCAGTCGGTAGCAGGATCCGCGTGAATGGTACCGACAAGTACTCAGGATTGTTGGTTTCCAGCGAATCTGTGCGCTTCTGCGAGCGGTTCAAAGGACTGTCTGAGGGTCTCCCAAACGAAACCGAAAGCGCCAAACACTACCCAGAAACTACCTAGGTGACGAATGTCCCATTTCCCTTTCCA
>JAUWTE010000055.1 GCA_030609765.1 Acidobacteriota bacterium | reverse complement strand
CTTGCTGAGTGCCTCGGAAACCTCAGTTTTGGCGGGGAGGTCGCGGAGATGGCGGAAGCGATTCGTAACGGGCTCGCCGTCGACGAAGGCCCAGAGGTAGGAATCGAAGTTGCCGAATGTATCCTGAATATTCAAATAGTGGCGAGCATTCGAGATTGCCGACTCTATCTTGAGACGATTGCGCACGATTCCCTCGTCAGCCAGGAGCCGTTCCACCGAGCGGCGGTTGAACCGGGCAACCCGGGTCGGATCGAATCCCGCGAAGGCACGCCGGTAGTTGGCTCGTTTCTTCAGGATCGTCGCCCAGCTCAGACCGGCCTGCGCACCCTCCAGAACGAGGAACTCGAAGAGCAGGCGATCATCGTGCTGCGGGGTACCCCACTCCTTGTCGTGGTAGTCGATCATGAGGGGGTCGGAACCGGCCCATTCGCATCGATTAGATGGACTCAAGGAAGATCTCCTTGGCCTTCTTCACGGCCGTTGCCGGTCCCACGAGAATCACCTGGTCAGCGGCGAAGATCCCGGGGCCCATCATGGCCCCGATGCCGATCATCACGGCCATGAACAGCCCGAGATTGCGTCGAAACCCGATCGCTTCTTTCATGCCAGGCGACACAACTCCATGCGCTGGTGTGAGCTACTCGAGCCGCGGGCCGATCACCCAGCGGAAACCGAAGTCATTAACGCGAAAATAGGCCGCCAAGCCTGCGCGGGCGGCACACCGGCAGAAGGGGGTCTCCTGATTCCAGCTTGCACCCCGAGCGGCACGCAGGTCGGCACTGCGTGAGCCGGTCGGGTTCCTCGATGGAGATTCCTCGTAGTATTTGGGGTCGTAGCCGTCCATACACCACTGGTGAATGTTGCTGACCACGTCGTGGAGTCCGTAGGAGTTGGGAGGATTCTCGCCCGGTTTGTAG
Source organism: Acidobacteriota bacterium (assembly GCA_030609765.1). Classification (GTDB taxonomy): domain Bacteria; phylum Acidobacteriota; class UBA890; order UBA890; family UBA890; genus CALAKE01. Next base: position 10,121 of record JAUWTE010000055.1, on the reverse strand, counting down.
GGACCCTCGAGTGGCCCCCTGGCGATCTTGTACCGATGGCCTGCGGAATCATTGCCCCATGGGTATTCGGCCCCCTGCAAGCCGCTGCGGGCGGCCTTCTCGAACTCCGCCTCGGTTGGGAGGCGGATGCTGCTGCCGCTGCTCTCCGTGATCCATTCGCAGTAGGCTCGGGCCTCGTGCCAGTTGACTCCTACGACCGGCTGGTCGGGATCGTTGAATTTCGGATCATCCCACCATTTCGGCGGGTCGGCGCCCGATTTCTTCATGAAGACAGCGTAGTCGCGATTCAAAACCGGAGTCTGCGACATCTCGAACGCGGAAAGAAGAACGCGATGCACCGGAGACTCGTCGAAGGTGTCTCCCTTCGTGCCCATCATGAATGGGCCCTCCGGGACCAGACACCTGCGCAGATTGAGCTTGGTGCCGCGAAATCTCATGAATGCTCGTAGTTGATGCCGCGAAAAGTGGCCCTATCTTAGCCCGTTCCCCATGTCGGCACCCTTACGGCACCCCTACTGTTTACCCGAAGGTCTGAGATTGCTCCGAGACCGAGGTTCCCAGATCGGGCTCGAACCCGCCCGCCTCACCTGGCGATAGGCCACATTTTTTGCTTCATATACTCGCTTGACACGTCCATCATTAGGGGGTGTCGGTGAGCTAGGGCCTCCAAGGGTGGGTATCTCGCCGCACGCCATTGGTTCCACAGGGGGGAGCAGACTGGCTGGGGTTCGCTTCGGAAGGAGCATCTGATGGGTGGGAGATATCGCTGGTTGGTGATCGTGGGGGTTGTGGTAGCGCTGCAGTGGCTTGCGGCGCCGGCTGAGGCGCAGTGGATCGTCAGCCCCGAGGGGCAGCAGCGCGAGTTCGACCGAATACGGTTCTCGGCGATGTACTGGCAGGGTGGCATTGAGGGGAAGCTCGATCTCGGGGACATCGAGGGGCTGCCCGTGATTCTCGACGTGCGTGACATGCTGGGGCTGACCGGCTCTGAGGGCGGCTACGTGATCGAGGCGAATTTCGGGGCGGGGCGCCGACATCGCTTCCTGTTCGTGTATGTCGAACGCAAGCACAGCGGCTTCAACGTCATGGACATCGACATCACGATCGGGGGCAGGCCGATTCATGCGCAGATCCCCGTCAGCAGCCAGATCGACCTCCGCCAGGCGCGCTTTTCTTACAACATCTTGCTGGTGGCGCGGCCCGAACTGGAGATCGGCTTCATCGGCGGTGTCGGCTGGTTCGAGACCATTGCCGCAGTCGAGACCTCCCTGGGGAATGCAACCGCCACGCTTGCCACCCCCTATCCGAGCTTCGGGGGAAATCTACTGATCAACCCGGCTGGACGATTGCGCCTCTATGCGGAGATCTGCGGCTTCCCCGAGGTCAACGTCGAGCAGTTCGGGGGTTGGCTGGCCGATTTCCAGGTGCGGGCTGAGTTCTTTGTTCTCGACAACCTCGGGATCAATGCCGGATACCGCTGGTACCAGATGGATTTCCGTCTGGAAGAGGGCGACCCGGCGTTCGATCTCAAGTGGAAGGGATTCCTGATCGGCGCGCAAGCGCGCTTCTAGCCTGGACTTCGGACCCGTTGAGAAATCCGGGCTAAACGATCGCCATCATCCGCTCGATCGACAGCCGCGCGCGCTCGATGATCTCCGGCGCGAGGACAACCTCGTAGACACCCTCGCGCATCGTGCGGAGGAGCTTTTCGACCGTAATCATCTTCATGTAGGAGCACTCGGCGTCTTCCTTCACAGGGAAGAAGCGCTTGCCGTGGTTGAGCTTCCTCAACTGGTGGAGGATGCCGGTCTCGGTGGCGACCAGGAACTCCTTGCTCTCGGATTCGGCCACGACGTTGATCATCCCCTGGGTCGACAGGATCTGGGTGCGATTCTCCGGCAAGTCCCCGATCGCGGCATGCCACATTACCGAAGAGACACAGCCACACTCAGGATGTACCAGCAGGTCGGCATCCGGTTTCTCCGACCACATCCGTTGAACATCTCTCGGGCCGATGGCGGCGTGGACATGACACTCACCCATCCAAACCGTGAGAGCGCGACCGGTCTTCTCGCGCAGGTACTCACCGAGGAACATGTCGGGGGCGAACAACACCTGCCGGTCTTCAGGAATCGCCTGGATCACCTTCAGGGCATTGGCCGAGGTGCAACAGTAGTCCGCCTCCGCTTTCACTTCGGCACTACAGTTCACGTATACGACCAAAAGCGCGCCAGGGTGTGCCGCCTTCCATGCACGCACCGAATCCACATCGATCGAGTCGGCAAGCGAGCAGCCGGCAGCCGGATCGGGGATCAGCACCCTCTTCTCGGGGCAGAGAATCTTCGCCGTTTCCGCCATGAAGTGGACACCACAAAAGACAATGGTCTCGGCATCGGTTTCTTCGGCCTGGCGTGAGAGGCCGAGCGAGTCGCCGACGAAGTCGGCCAGGTCCTGAATCGCGGGAATCTGGTAATTGTGCGCCAGAATCACGGCGTTCTGCTCTTCTTTCAGTCGCAAGATCTCGGCGACCATCTCGGCAAGAGGCGGACCGCCGTTGGATCCAGGCGTGACCTGGGAGCCTACCGACGCGGAGCCCTCCTCTTGGCCTGCCGGCCGCGGTCCGAAGAGGTGTACGTCTCCCTTGCTCTCGTCCATCTTTGCTTGATTCCTCTGATTCTTCTTCAGGGTGTGCTGATCTCGAATGAAAAATCAAAAAACGGGGCTGACATGGTCAGCATCCCCAGCGAGATCACGTCGACCCCCGTCTCAGCGTACTGTTTCAGCTCCGAGATGGAGATGCCGCCGGATGCCTCGAGCGTCACCTGATTCCTGAGTCCCGCTTCCACCAAAGCCGCCACGACACTGCGGATTTCGTCCGCCGACATGTTGTCCAGCAGGAGGGCATCAGCGCCAGCTCCGGCCGCGACCATGGCGTCCTCGAGAGACTCCACTTCGACCTCGATCTTCTGGGTGAAGCTGGCGCCCGCCTTGCCTCGACGGACTGCCTCCACGATGTCTGAAACGATTACTAAATGATTATCCTTGATTAGAACCGAATCCGCTAACTCGAATCGGTGCGGATCCGCCCCGCCAAGCTGAACGGCCCTCTTTTCGAACCAGCGCAATCCCGGCAGGGTCTTTCGAGTAGCAGCGACGCGGGCCCTTGTGCCTTGCACGGACTCGACCGCGCCGCGCGCCTGAGTGGCGATCCCGCTCATGTGGCCGAGCAGGTTCAGCAACGTGCGCTCGACGCCAAGGATGTCCCTGGCTGCACCATCGAGCCACAAGACGGCCTCGTCCGCCGCCACATCCTCACCATCCAGCTTCAGCGGCTCTCCCACCAGCCCCGCTATCTCACAGAGGATCAGCGACTCCTCGACGCCGGCCACCACGCCTGGTTGGCGAGCGATCACATGCCCCGCCGCCCGCGTACCCCGCGGTATCACGGCCTGGCTGGTTACATCGCCTCTGCCGAGGTCCTCCTCGAGGAACTCGAGCAGCCGTTGTCGAATGAGCGCCTTCACGCGAATCCTCCTCGTAGTGAAATCTTGACACGAACAGGGCCCCAGTGCTTGCTCAGACGTGCCGGCGCTTACTCACCGCCGACCTCGAGGCGGATCTCGTACCTGCCGTGTTGGCCCGCACCGCGGGTTGATTCCGTTGCCTGTTGGGTGGAAAGTCTCATATTGACAACGAACGGCGGAGACATCTTCTTAGTGCACCCCCGCCACGGTTTGCCAGGCACCGCCCCAGCACCATCAACAACTACCGGAGGACGCATGAGCACGACGCTCTTCACCCGCAAGACACTACCTGCCTGTTTCGCTTTTCTGCTCGTGGCGGGGTTGGTAATGCCTGCTCTCGCCAGCGATCCGATCCTCACGACCGACGGAGCGCTCGTCGCACCGGCGCAGGACCAGGCGGCCGCGGTCGACCCCGAGCTGCTGGCCGGAATGAAGGCCCGTTCCATCGGGCCGGCAGGGATGAGCGGGCGAATCACGACCATCGATGCCGTGGTCACTGATCCCAAGGTCATCTACATCGGCGCCGCCACCGGTGGCGTATGGAAGACGACCGACGGAGGCATGAGCTGGGAACCGATCTTCGACGACCAGCCGGTGCACTCGATCGGCGACCTGGAGATCTTCCAGGCCAGCCCTGACGTCATTTGGGTGGGCACGGGCGAGGGGAACCCGCGCAACAGCGTCTCGGGCGGCAAGGGCATCTTCAAGTCGATCGATGGTGGCGACACCTGGGAGCACCTCGGACTGGAGAAGACCGAGCGAATTCACCGCATCGTGTTGCACCCGACGGACCCCGATATCGCCTACGTGGGGGCCCTCGGCCAGGCCTGGGGCGAAAACGAGGAGCGCGGTGTGTTCAAGACCACCGACGGCGGTGAGACCTGGGCGAAGATCCTCTACGTCGACGAAAAGACCGGCGCCACGGAGCTGGTCATGGACCCGGTCAATCCGAACAAGCTGTTTGCCGCAATGTGGGAGTTTCGGCGCTGGCCCTTCTTCTTCAAGTCTGGTGGCCCCGGCTCGGGCCTCTACGTCACCTACGACGGCGGCGAGAACTGGAAGCAGTTTGAGGTAGAGGACGGCATGCCGCGGGGTGAGCTCGGCCGCATGGGCGTGGCGATCTCGGATTCTGATCCCAGCATTGTCTACGCCCTGGTAGAAGCAGAAAAGAGCGTGCTGCTGCGCTCGGATGATGGCGGCCGCAAATGGCGGACGGTCAACAGCGACCCTGACATCGCCGACCGCCCCTTCTACTACGGCAACATTCGTGTCGATCCGGAGATTCCCGACCGCGTCTACAACGTTGCCAGCATCGTCAGAGTCTCGCTCGATGGCGGCAAGACCTTTTCTGTTCTCGTGCCGTTCATGTCCGCACATCCCGATCACCATGCTTTCTGGGTGCACCCGGACAATCCCGACCTGATCTTCGACGGCAACGACGGCGGTCTGGCGATCAGCAACGACCGTGGCGACAACTGGCAGTTCGTGCGCAACCTGCCGCTGTCGCAGTACTACCACGTCGGCGTCGACATGGACGTTCCCTACAACGTATACGGCGGCCTGCAGGACAATGGCTCGTGGCGTGGCCCGAGCGCAGTTTGGGAGGGCGGATTCGGCCCTGGCTTCATCCGCAACTTCCACTGGCAGTCGGTTTTCTTCGGTGACGGTTTCGATACCCAGGTCGTGCCGGGTGAAACCGAGGTCGGCTACGGGATGTCACAGGGAGGCATGCTGTCACGCTGGGACATGCGCACCGGCGAGATCAAGATGATCTTCCCGGACGAGCTCGAGACCGCGGAGCACCCGGGCGGCGAGGAGCTGCGCTTCAACTGGAGCGCCGGCATGGCGGTCGATCCGTTCGATGCGAACACCGTTTATTACGGTAGCCAACATCTGCATAAATCTACCGACCGTGGCGACAACTGGCAGGTAATCAGCCCCGACCTGACGACCAACAATCCCGAGTGGCAGCAGCAGGAAGACAGCGGCGGCCTCACGCCCGACGTCACCGGGGCCGAGAACTACACCACCATCATCTCCATTGCGCCGAGCCCGGTGCAGCGTGACGTGATCTGGGTCGGCACCGACGATGGTCGTCTGCACGTCACCCAAGATGGAGGAACGAGCTGGTCGAGCCTCGAGGCCGACTTGCCCGGCGTGCCGGAACACACTTGGATTCCGCACGTCGAGCCCTCGAAGTTCGATCCTGCCACCGCCTTCGTCGTGCTCGAGGATCACCGGCGGTCCAACTGGACGCCGTACGCCTTCCGCACCGATGACTTCGGTGCCACCTGGACCAGCCTGGTAACCGACAACATCGACGGCTACGTACTGGTGATTGCGCAAGACCCCGTTGATGAGAACCTGCTGTTTCTGGGCACCGAGTTTGGTCTCTACGTTTCACAGGACGGTGGCGCGAGCTGGATGAAGTGGACTCATGGCGTGCCTACGGCGTCTGTAATGGACCTCATCGTTCATCCGCGAGATCATGACCTGGTCATCGCCACGCACGGCCGCGGGATCTACATCCTCGATGACATTCGGCCGCTGCGCAGCGTCTCCAAGGAAGTGCTGGCCGAGCCGTTGTTTCTTTTCGAGATTCCTCCGGCGCAGCAGTACCGTGCCTTCTTCCCACCGGGGGGCCTGTTTGCCATACAGGGCGAGTTTCTCGGGGAGAACCGCCCGTACGGCGCCATGATCACCTACTCGGTCCACCCCGAGAAGCAGCAGGAGGGTCAGGAGGGCGAGGAAACGCCGGCAGGTCCTCCCGCCGGCGCGCCGTCCCCGGAGATGCTGGCGATGGCCGAGATGATGGGAATGGCCGGACCCGGTGGGGGGCCGCAGGTCGATATCACGATCACCGGCGCCTCCGGCAAGAAGGTCCGCTCGATGAAGGGCCCGGCCAAGGCCGGCCTGAATCGGGCCGTCTGGAACCTCCGGCGCGACGGCTTCAAGCAGCCTCCCGGCGGTGGTGATCCGATGATGGAAATGCTGTTCGGGGGTGGTCCCGAGGTACCGGCCGGCACGTACGGCATGAAGATCTCGCTCGGAGACCACGAGATCGAGGGCTCGATCGAGGTACTCACTGATCCGCGGTCGAAGGTAACCGGTGCCGACCGTCAGGCGAAATGGGTTGCCATCCAAGAGGCCGGTGCTCTGCAAGAGACCGTGGTCGACGCGATCGTGCGGATCATCGAGACGCGTGCCGACATCGACGTGATTGTGAAGAAAGCCCAGGCGGCGCAAAAGGCCGAAAAGGAGGCCGCAGGAGAGGGGGCCGCAGGTTTGCATGAGGAGCTCGGTGCTGAGACTCAGGGCCAAGAAGGCGAGCAGGCCGAGCAAGACCCTTACGGGCAGCTCGTCAAGATGGGAGGTGAGATCAACAAAAAGCTCGCCGCCCTGGAGGGGCGCCTGCGCACGCCGCCCGACACCAAGGGCATCGTCGCGCAGGAGGATGCCATGGCGGAGGTCAGTCAGGCCCTGATGCGTTTGACCTCATCGTGGGACGCGCCGAGCTCGACCGACGAGGCCTATGTGCGGCAGGCCCGCCACATGATCGAGACCATCCTCACCGATCTCAGCGCCCTGTTCGATGAAGAGATCTCGGAATTCCGCAACCTGACCCGCACGGCGGGAATCGCGTTGCTGCCGGAAATGTAGGAGCTAGCGGCGTAGCCAGCCTGGTGGCACGTTCAGGCGACGTGCCTCCGTTCGGATGGCCTCGGCCTGTGTTTCGAGGTCGGCGAGGCGCCGATCGATACGATCGAGCTGCCGCTGGGCCTCGGCGCTCGTCTGCGCCAGTTGCACGGACTCCGTGCGCTCGGTCTCGGCTCGGTCCATTTGGCTGAAGATCGGACGCAAGCGCCCCTGCCAGTAGGCTTGATCTCGCCTCGGGTCCTCGGGCGGGTCCGGCTGTGCGGCCGGGTCTGCTGCGGCCTGGCCTTCCTCGGGCTGTGCCGCTCCTTCCTCAGGAGTGGCGCCCTCAGCCCCTGCGTCGCCTTCCGCAGGCGCATCGCTCTCCACATCCGGATCGCTCTCCACATCTGGATCGCTCTCCACCTCTGCATCGCCCTCCGGCACAAGCTCGAACTCCGGCTCAGGCTGCGGCGGTACGTAGCCCCCCGGCTCGACCCGATTGTTCTCCTCGACCCGATCAACGATCTCCATGGGGAAAGCCACCATACCCTCATACTGCTTCACGACGACGCGGTTTTCCTCGACTCGAACCATCGAGCTGTGGATCGATCGCCCGTTCTTGAGGTAGACAGTGTCGGCCCTCGCCAAACTCACCAGCGCGGCAGACAAGACCAGCAGCACGAGCACACCCACCGCAACGTTCAGGTTTCTCATGAGCCACCCTCCATATCCGTCGAAATCAGTGGGGAAAAGGGTAACTCGCCAGCTATGACGTGGTATAGACACATCTTGATGCACCCTCGCGACGGCTTGCAGGGCGATGTGGCCACAGAATGCTGAATACGCGCGCCTCGCGACCCGTTGAGGAATCCGGGGTAGAATCGCTGTTGCCGCTCAGTGCGACCCGCCAGAAGGACTTCGGATGTCCCGAATCGCTACGCTTGCCGACATCGAGACCATCGAGCAGGTGCCCCTGGACGAATACGACCTCCCGTCCAGCACCTATGAGATGCTCCAACGTGGGGCCGCCATCGGTGGCAATTGCCTGGCGCTCGCCTTTTTCATGCAAGGGACGGGCTACGACCAACCGACAGAGCTCACCCATCGCGAGCTCCTCGGGCGCATCAACCAGACCGCGAATATGTTCTACGACCTGGGCGTCGGGCCCAGAGACGTGGTCTCGATGGTACTGCCGAATCTGCCCCAGGCTTTTCTCACCATCTGGGGCGCTGAGGCAACGGGAATCGTCAATCCCATCAATCCTCTCCTCGAGTCGGCCCAGATTGTCGAGATCATGCGTGCCGCCGGCACGAGGGTCTTGGTGACGTTGGCGCCGTTCCCGAAGACCGATATCTGGGAGAAGGTCGACCTCGTGCGCCGGGAGGTGCCGACCCTGCAGACGATTCTCCAGGTCGATCCTTGCCAATACCTGACCGGCATCAAGAAGCTCATGGCGTGCTTCCTTTCACGGCGCGGTGGCGATAGGCAGGCCAAGGACGCGACACTCCTACACCGAAAAAAGGTCGGGAAGTGATTGCTGGAGGGCGAAAGCGACCCCGCACTGCTCGCCAGGCTGAGCGGCGAGCAGGAGATCCTCGATTTCGATGAGCTGGTCGGGGACTATCCTTCAGAGAACCTGGTCAGCAAGCGGGTGATCAAGCCGGGCGATATCGCCTCCTACTTCCATACGGGCGGCACGACCGGGGCGCCCAAAATTGCCGAGCATACTCACCTCAACGAAGTCTTCGACGCCTGGGCGGCATCACAGAACATCACGATCGGCCCGGGCAAGGTCATGTTCTGCGGCCTGCCCCTGTTTCACGTCAACGCGGTCGTGGTGACCGGGCTGATCCCGTGGGGCAACGGTGCCGCGGTCGTGCTTGGCACGCCACTGGGCTATCGCGACGAGGGCGTGATCAAGAACTTCTGGAAGATCGTCGAAAAGTACCGCCTCAACTTCTTCAGCGGAGTCCCCGCGCTATTCAGTGCCCTGATGGACGTGCCCACCGGCGATGCCGACATCAGCTCGCTCGAGTTCGCCATATGCGGGGCAGCGCCGATGCCGGTGGATGTGTACAAGCGCTTCGAGGAGAAGATGAACGTGTCCATCCTCGAGGGCTACGGTCTCACCGAGGCAGCCTGCATCAGCTCTTTGAACCCACCCTATGGAGAGCGCCGCGTGGGCTCGATTGGGTTCCGTTTGCCGCACCAGCAGATGAAGACGGTGATCGTGGACGAGGAGTGCAAGTACGAGCGCGATTGCGAGCCCGAGGAGATCGGCATGGTGGTGGTGCGAGGGCCCAATGTATTTCCCGGCTACCTCGAGTCGGCCCGGGACTACGAGGCCTGGATTGATGACGGCGACGGAAAGGGAGCTTGGTTGAGCACCGGCGACCTAGGGCGTGTCGACGGCGACGGCTATTTCTGGCTCACCGGCAGACAGAAGGAGCTCATCCTGCGCGGCGGTCACAACATCGACCCGATCCTGATCGAGGCCCCATTGCGCAGTCATCCGGCAGTTGCCCTGGCGGCTGCCGTGGGTCGCCCGCATCCGCGGATCGGGGAGCAGCCTGTCGTCTACGTCCAGCTCAATCCGGGAGCCATGGTCTCAGAGCAGGATCTGCTGGCCTATGCCACCCAGCATGCCGACGAGCGCGCCGCCGCACCGAAGGACATCCGCGTCGTTAAAGAACTGCCGCAGACGGCCGTGGGGAAAGTCTTCAAGCCACAGCTCACGTGGTGGGAGATCGAGGATGTCTTCGCGCAAGATGTGCGGGCCCTAGAGGGTGTAGAGCAGGTGACCGTGAAGGCGGGTCCCCACACTACCCATGGCACGATCGCTGAAGTGGCAGTGAAAGCCGCGCCCGACGCTGACTCGAGCCTTCTGACCCAGCAGATCGACGAGGCCCTAGGTCGCTACGCCATCAACTACGAAGTTCGGATCACCTAGCCTGCGCTCCT
>JAUWTE010000233.1 GCA_030609765.1 Acidobacteriota bacterium | reverse complement strand
GTTGATGCCTACCCGGCTCTCATGCCGGTGCTTGCGGGTGATCAGCCGGTCTTGTTCGAGGCATCCAATAACCGAATGACCGAGCGTGCGCTGCGTCTCGCCCAGGAATTCGCCATCCGCCCCATCATCAAGGGGAACGGTGGTGAGTACGAGGTGACCTTCCTGTTCATTGACGCCGGGGCACCGGTGATCATTCCTGTCGACTACCCCAAAAAGCCCGGCGTCGACGACCCCGATGCCGCCATCGACGTCACGTTGGAGACACTACAGCGATGGGACCAAGCAGCGGGAAACGCGGCAGCTCTCGAGAATGCCGGCATCAGCTTCGCCTTCACCGCCGATGGGGTTGGCCCCGGCTCCTTTGCCGAGAATGTCCGCAAGGCCATCGAGGCGGGTCTGTCCGAGGATGTCGCCCTTGCGGCTGTGACCACGGAGCCGGCTGAAATCCTCGGCGTAGATGCCATTCTCGGGACCGTCGAGGCCGGCAAGATCGCCAACGTCGTTGTAGCCACCGGCGCTCCATTCGGAGAGGACACGGAGATACGCCACGTCTTCGTCGATGGACACCACTCCGAGATCGAGGCGCGTCCGGCGAGAGGAAGTGAGAGAGGCGGAGAAGATTCCGACGAACCGGTTGATCCGCGCGGCACCTGGCTGGTCACCAGCAGCGGCGAGTTTCAGATGGAGATGACATGGACGATCACGGGATCGCCCGGCTCCTACGCCGGCACGGTCTCGAGTGAGATGGGCGTCATGAGCTTCAACCGAGTCCGCCTCAGAGGCGCCTCCATGTCGGCCAACATATCCATGGAAATGGGAGAGATCTTCATCGACGCCTTCATCGAAGGCGACGAGCTCAGCGGCAGCATGGCGATGGGCGACATGATGACTTTGGATATCACGGGTAAACGAACCTCGGGCCCAGGCGCTCGAGCGACCTCGGCGCAAGGAGGTTTGCGATGAGTGGATCGAGAATCACTCGTAGTTGCGGCATCGCCGCGCTCCTGGCGTTGATGCTGGTGGCGCCGCTGTCGGTGGCGCAACCGCAGCAGCACCAGTACGAAATCACCTGGGCGACGGCGCCGAACCCCGGCGTCATTCTGATTCGCAATGCGGACAAGATCTGGACCCAGGGTCCGGAAGGCATCTTGGAGAATGCCGACCTGCTGGTACGCGATGGCAAGATCGCCGAGATCGGCCGTGGCTTGAGTGCGCCGGATGACGCGCTGATCATCGAGGCCGCCGGCATGCAGGTAACACCGGGCATCATCGACGAGCACAGCCACAGCGGTGCGGATGCGATCAATGAAGGAACCGAGAGCGTTACGTCCGAGGTACGGATCGAGGACGTCATCGATACCGCCAATCTACAGTACTACCGGCAGCTTGCAGGTGGCCTGACCACGACGCACATCCTGCATGGCTCGGCGAATTCCATCGGCGGGCAGAACGCGATTATCAAGCTGCGCTTCAAGGCGGATCGGCCGCAGGAGATGTTCTTCGAGGGTGCCAAGCCGACACTCAAGCTCGCCCTCGGCGAGAACGTCAAGCGCACTCCAACCCGCTACCCGAACACTCGCATGGGCGTTGAGCAGACCATCCGCAATGCCTTCATCGAGGCTCTCGACTACAAGCGTGAATGGGAGGAGTACAACGCCCTCACCGAGCAGGAGCAGGAACGCCGCGTTCCGCCACGCCACGACCTCCGGCTCGAGGCCCTCGTAGAGGTTCTCGACGGGGAGAGGGCCACCCACATCCACGCCTACCGGCAGGACGAGATGCTGATGATGCTGCGGGTGGCGGAGGAGTTCGGCTTTCAGATGGGAACTTTCGAGCACGGCCTCGAAGGCTACAAGATCGCACCCGAGATCGCCGAGCACGGGGCCATGGTGTCGAGCTTCTCCGACTGGTGGGGCTACAAGCTGGAGGCTTACGACGCCATCCCATACAACGGCGCGATCCTGCACGATGCCGGCGTCGTGGTGACCTTCAACTCCGACAACGGCGACCTGTCTCGGCGCCTGAACTATGAGGCCGCCAAGGCGGTGCGCTACGGCAGCGTTCCCGAGGAGGACGCCCTCGACTTCGTCACCATCAACGCCGCCATACAGCTCCACATTGAAGACAGGGTGGGTTCGCTCGAGGTCGGCAAGGATGCCGATTTCGTGATCTGGAACGGCCATCCGCTGTCGGTCTACACCCGCGCCGAGCTGACCTTTATCGATGGTCGCAAGATGTTCGACCGCGAGGTCGATCGCCTGATGCACGAGGCGATGGAAGCGGAGCGCGCCGATCTCATCGCCAAGGTCACGGGCGAGGAGGAAGGTGCGGCTGAGGAAAGCGAGAAGGAGGGCGAGGAGGATGCTGAGGGCGGCGTGCCGGCCGACTACCGTGACCCGGCGGCCAAGTCACTCGTGTATCGGCCCAGCATGCTGCCTGATGCCGGGGCAATCGCCCTCGTCGGTGGCACAGTTCATCCAGTCACCAGCGCGCCGATCGAGAACGGCGTCGTCGTCTTCTCCGACGGGCGTATCAGCGCTGTCGGTGGCCCGGGAACGACGATTCCCGCTGGAGCCCAGCGCGTGGATGCCAGCGGCAGGCACATCTATCCCGGAATGATCTCGGCCAACAGCGTCGTCGGCCTGACCGAGATCGGCGCCGTAGGGGTCAGCAACGATCAGTCGGAGATGGGCGATATCAATGCCAACGTGCGCGCCGAGGTCGCGGTAAACCCGGAGAGCGAGCTCATTCCGGTGGCCCGTGGCAACGGTGTTCTCTATGCGGTGACCGCGCCGCGCGGTGGCCTCATTACCGGCACCAGCGCCCTGCTGCGCCTCGACGGCTGGACCTGGGAGGGACTCACCGCCGCATCACCGGTCGCCATGCACGTACGCTTTCCCTCATACCGTAGCAGTGGTCGTCGCTTCGGTGGCGGCCCGGGTGGCCGCGCCCAGGGAGGCGGCAGACAGCAGGAGCAACTCGACACGATCAATGCCGCGCTCGACGCGGCGCGTGCCTACGCCACGGCGAAGCATGCCGAGGCAGAGGGAGGTCCCTGGCACGCCACCGATCCAGTTCTCGCATCCCTCGTGCCCGTCATCGAAGGCGACGTGCCGCTGATCGTCAGCACGAGCGGCACGCGGGCAATCAGGGAAGCGGTGGAGTGGGGAGCCGAGCAGGGCCTTCGCATCGTCCTGCTCGATTCTGGTGACGCTTGGCGCGTCGCCGATTTCCTTGCCGAGCACGATGTGCCCGTCATCGTCGACAACGTTCTGACCATGCCGAGCCGGCCCGATGAGCCCTACGACTCTTCCTATGCTCGCGCCGGGCTACTGCACGCGGCGGGTGTCAAGTTCGCTATTGCCTCGGGTGGGGCGGGCGGCGACGGCACCAACGTCCGCAACTTGCCGTTCCACGCCGGGATCTCGGCGGCCTTCGGCCTGCCGCGTGAAGAGGCACTGCGCGCGGTGACGATCTACCCGGCACAGATCCTCGGCCTCGACCAGGATCTCGGATCGATTGAAGTCGGCAAGATCGCCAGCCTGGTGGTCACCGACGGCGACATCCTGGAGATTCGATCGCACGTGCTCGAGGAGTACATCGACGGCCGCCCGGTAGACCTGTCCAGCAAGCACACGCGGCTGTGGGAGAAGTACCGGGATCGTCCGAAGCCCGTGCTACAGCGATAGGCAGAATGCTGCGGCACTGCTAGCCGACTGAGATTGCGCCCGCTCCGGCCACTGGCTGGGGCGGGCGTATCTCGTACCTCAGCAGGAGGGCTAACCGCCGTTGCCGTTTTCCAGCTCGGTGGCAACGCGATCGAGGGCGGACACTACCTGGCGGCCAGAGCGGTAGGCATCCTCCAGCTTCTCGCGCTGCGATGGCGTCAGGTTGTTCTCGTGGAGGGCGGCGCGTACGGCGAACAGCAGCTCCGTCAACGGATCATTGAGTGCCAGCTCGACGCGATTGAGGGCTTCGACCTCCGCACTGCGGGTCGCATCGCGCATCTCCAATCGCAGGCGACTCTGCATGCGCGGTGCGAAATCGATGTGCCACGCAGCGATGATGGTGAAGATGCCGAAGCCGAGGCTGAGAAGCAGGAAGCCCCACAGCACCTTGGGATCGACGGCCACGGCCGCCAGGCGCGGCGGCAACACGCCAACCTGATTGAGGATGAGCAGAACCATGAAGGTGACGTGGAGGGTAAGGAGAACGCCACCGGAGGTAACCATCACGTAGGGTCGCTGCACCTCGGGGAGATCGTTGAGCAGGCGCCTGCGCCAGTGATGGATCAACAGCCAGACATTCGCGGTCCAGATCCCTATGGTTGCCCCCCCCACGACCAGTGCTTGAGTCTCCATGCCCGTCTCTCCCGGTGCTTCGCCAGTTCAGGTACGCCCCTGCCGAAGGGGCGCTGAGGAGCAACCCTTCGTACCTCGGCCCGCATTTCTCATCACCCTCCTGCCGCGGCCGCGTGGAGGCCCGCGACGAAGTGCGATGAGGAATGAGAGCTTAGCCGCAGTCTGCCAGACTGACGAAAAAAGGTCACCCTTTCACGGAGGCTGGCCTTCATTTCTCATAGCTGCGACCGGTGATCGAACCGATGCAGCCCGGTCCGTCGAGCCGCCTCGACCGCCATCTCGAGCTCACTGGCCCGCAATGACCGCCCGATCTCGTCGTACTTGTCCGGCCTCTCGACGACCCTCCACGCCGGGCGGTACTGATCCATGATGTTGACGAAGGTGTCGAGGCTCACATCGGAGGCTAGCCACGCGAAGATCTTTGCGCTCTCTTCGAGGTGATTCGGCAGGACAAGGTGGCGCAGGAGAACGCCCTGTTGCGCCAGGCCTTTCTCATCGAGCACCAGGTCGCCGACCTGGCGAAACATTTCCCGGATGGCGCGCCGAGCCACCTCGGGATAGTCGGGCGCCAGCAGCACCCTCTTCGCCGTGCCGCTCTCCCAAACCTTGAAATCGGGCATGTAGATGTCGACGATGCCGTCGAGCACTCGCAGGCTCTCCAGGCTGTCGTACGCCGACGTGTTGTAGACGATAGGGATGCAAAGCCCGCGCTCTGCCGCGACGGCGATGGTCTCGATCACCTGGGGAACAACGTGCTCCGGCGTGACGAAGTTGATGTTGTGGCAGCCTGTTCGCTGCAGGGCGAGGGCCAGGTCGGCGATCCGCTCCGCTCCAAGCTCTTTCCCGCCGGGCGTTTGGCTGATGTCGTAGTTCTGGCAGAAGACGCAGCGTAGATTGCACCCGGTGAAGAAGATCGTTCCCGATCCCTTCCAACCACGCAAACAATCGTCCTCGCCCAGATGAGCGAAGGCAGAGGAAACACGGGCAGCACAGCCGATCCTGCACACCCCGACCTCGTCCGCGGTGCGATCGACACCACAGTCGCGGGGACAGACGTGGCAATCGGCGAGATCCTCGAGCGCCGAACTTGCCCGTGCCCGCAGCTCACCCCGCTCGTGCAACTCCAAATACCGCGGCCAACGGCGACTACCGCCAGCCTCCGGCTGCCCTGACTCAGATGAGATCGAAGCAACCATCAGGCTCCCGAATTGTCGTTGTACGCCATGTCTCCGTGACCCCCTCCAACCCCTGAAAGCCGCGCGATCAGAGGCACTGACGCGGACTCCAGGATCGGCCGAGTTGGCGTTGCG
>JAUWTE010000522.1 GCA_030609765.1 Acidobacteriota bacterium | reverse complement strand
CAAAGGCCAGGGCATACGAGCACGACGAGCTTATCCGCAGCATCGCGACCCTGGAGATACTGACGACTTTCTGCAATGCCTTGGGTGCGCGCTCCGGGCGCACGACCTTGGTCTGGGTGTCGGCGGGGGTGAAATTGACCGAGGGGGGGCCCTACGGAGCGCTGGTCGCCGCTGATTCCTTTGATGCCCTCGCCAACTCGGCCCCAGATGCCAGGATTATCGAGCGTGAAGCCGCACTGCACGAGGCCGCCAACAGCGCCAACGTCAGCATCTACGCCATCGATCCGACGATTCCGGGCGATCGAAGGAACATCGGGCTCGGCGCCGCCACGCCAGGGGGCGGCATGGAGGCATTGCAGAGCGACGAGGTGCGCTGGGCAATCAGCGCTCTTAGCGACACCCTGCACAACGCGGCGGACGCCACCGGCGGCCAGGCCTATGTCATGCCAAGCGATTTGGGGCTCGTCCTGGGGGCCGTCGAGAATGACGGCCGGCAATACTACATGCTGACCTACGCCGCCCCCGCGCCACACGGCGACTCCGAGTACCACGAGATCCACGTCGATGTTCTGCGCCCCGAAGTCACGGTGCGAGCCCGCAGAGGCTACGTGGACCTCCCCGAAGAGGAACGGAAGGACCGAACGATACTCGCGGCCTTGACCCTTCCCGGAATGGTGACCCGTATGCCCGTCGAAGCCGAGGCGATCAGGAGATGGTCGCAGGACGGCGAGCCGATCGTGCAAATGCTCGTTGCGCTCGACGCCCTGCCGGGAGCGACGGGTGGCGAGCCAGACGAACAGAAGGATCGAGGCAAGACGGCGAATGCTGGTTACGAGGCGCATCTCCTGGAGATCCACGCGTTTGTCGTTAACGGAAAGGGCGACATCGTCGCCGATGTACACGAGGAGGCGCGCTTTCGTGGCGCGCCCGATGCCGAGGCGGGCGGGAGTACCGCTGCGCCGTTCGTCTACGTACACGATTGGGCCCTCGGGCCGGGGAAGTACGAGCTGCGCATCGCCGTGCGCGACAGCGGCTCGGGCAGGCTGGGTGCGACGCAGGTCGAGATCGAGGTTCCTGAGCCCACCCCCAACTGGCGTAGCAGTGATCTGATGCTCATGGTCGCGGCACGAAACGGCGAGCAACAGCCTGTTGTCGGAGGGAGATTCCGGGACGGTGACACGGTCTCCGTCTACGCCGAGGTGGCCGGCGGGATCGCGCCCTTCATTTCCGGCATGATCATCGACACCGAAGTGCCTGACTCGCGCCCCGCACTGCTTCCCGCGTACCACCTTGAACGTGACATGGCCGGCATTCACCGGGGATCCATCGGCTTTCGCGGCCTGCCGACAGGCACCTACACACTCGAAATCTCGGTCACCGACGCGCATGCCGATCGCCAGGAGCAATACTCCTACCCGTTGGAAGTCCTGCCCCGGCCAGATGCGATGGGTCCATCAACAGAGAGCGAGGTCGCTCCTCTCCAGCCGCTGGATCTGACCGACCCCACGGATCCGACCACTTTGCCTCTCCTGCTGGAACGGCTCACGAGGGTCGCATGGCTCTACATGGATCAGGCTTTGAGCTTCGTGGCCGACGAGTCGATCGAGTCGGTAACCTACGACATCCGACGCAGCCCACGCCGGCGCAAGCGCGATTACCAGTTCGAGTACGTCTATGGCCTCATTGACGAGGACGCCGCGGGCCGCTTCTCCGGTGCGGACCCGGGGAAGTACACCGACTACCGGCGCAGGAAGGGCGCGCGCGGCGGCGATCGCCTCCCCGAGGAGGTCGTGAGCAGCCTTCGTCTGCCGATGCTCATCAGCAAGGCCTACTCGTTTCCGCTGATCTTCCGGGAGATCATGTGGCCGTTGCACGATTTCGAGATTCGCGGGGAGGCGATGGTGCTCGATCGGCCGGCCGTCGCAGTGCGCATCATTCCCAAGCCGCCCATCCGGGAGTACGTCAACGACTGGTTCGGCACGGCGTGGTTCGATCGGGAGAGCCTGCAACCGCTGAAGTTCGAGGTCTTCAAGGAGGACGAGTTCATCGCGTTCAGCGCCTTCGAGGCTGCCATGCGCGGCGAGATCCCCGCGGACGATTTCACCTTCACTCGTGTCACCGCGCTGTTCGGAACCGAGAAGAACGGCATGCGCTTCCCCAGCAGAATCGATATCGAGCGCTCTCGCTACCACGTGAAGGGCTCACCTGGCGAGCGCGAGGTCAACGACCGTATGGAGTTCCGTGTTACACAGCTGTACTCGAACTATCGATTCTTCAATGTCAGGACGGAGGCGGAGGTCCGTGAGTTAGTATTCGGGCGTCCCCAACGAGAGGGAGAACACTAGCAGGCCGCGGTCCCCTTCCTCGGCACCCCATTCCCTGCCTTGGTCCAGCCGCTGCCCCGGCCCACACCTCGCGGTGGCGTATCCGTGAGAGTGGTCAGTCTCTGGCCAGCGCTGAGGCTCCCTCCTGGCTTCCTCTCAACCAGCGTTAGACAATAGAGTCCGCGATGAAAACTGACATACACGTGAAGAGGCGCCTGGTAGAAATCGCCGCGGGCATTCTGGCGTTCGCTCTGTTCGTTCTATTGTCCCGCGCGCCCTCGATCGCGGAGATCGTCTATGGCGGACCCGGCCCGACCATTGCGTCCGCTTTCTCTCGAATCACCGGGATCGTGCCGTTTTCCCTGGCCGAGGTCGTCATCGTGGCCTTCGT
>JAUWTE010000045.1 GCA_030609765.1 Acidobacteriota bacterium | reverse complement strand
TTCATTCAGGAGGCAATCGACAGCGTGGTTCAGAACATCCTGATCGGCGGCCTCATTGCCTTCAGCATCTTGTTCCTGTTCCTCAAAGATCCGCGCAACCCGGTGTTGCTCGGCGTCTCCATCCCGGTTTCGTTGATCGCCACCTTCGTGCTCTGCTATTTCACAGGCATCTCGCTCAACATCATGACGCTGGGCGGTCTCGCCCTCGGCGTGGGCATGCTGGTCGACAGCTCCATCGTCGTGCTGGAAAACATTTTCCGGCTGCGCCAGGCGGGCCTGCCGGCCGATGCGGCGGCGGAACGAGGAACCGACGAGGTCGCCATGGCGGTATCCGCGGCCACGCTCACGACCATCGCCGTGTTCCTGCCCATCGCCTACGTGCACGGTGTCGCCGGCGAGCTGTTCGCACCGCAGGCCTGGACGGTAACCTTCGCCCTGCTCGCCTCGTTGGTCGTCTCGCTGACGGTCCTGCCGATGCTCGCGGCCCGCTTTCTGCGTCTGGAGGGAGCTGGTGGCAGCGACGCAACAGAAGGTGTGCAGGCGGCCGGGGTCGAAGCTGGGCCGGCGGCCGGGGCGGAAGCCGATTCGGGGCCGACGGGCTTGAAGAGCATGGCGCGCGGGCTACAGCGTGGAGTAGGACGCCTGCTGACAGTGATGGTGGCCTTGCCCCTCTTCTGGATCCGGGGGGGGTTGTGGCTGGTCGGCACGATCCTCGTCCCGGTGGTCGCTGTGTTCGGGTGGATCTACGATGCCGTCGCGCATGCATACCACGCCTCTTTGAAGTTCTGCTTGCAGCACAAGCTGCTGACCGTGGTGGCGGCGCTGGGTCTTGCGGGTTTCTCCGGGTACCTGGTGTGGAACATGCCCTGGGAGCTTCTGCCGCCCATCAATACGGGCCGGTTCGAGGCCCGCCTCGATGCTCCGCCCGGTACGCCCTTCGAGGAGCTGGAGTCGATGGTCGTGCAGCTCGATAATGCCGCCCGTGGCGCTTCCGGGGTGGAGTTGACTTTCGCGACCCTGGGGCTCGAGACCGCCACCTCTCCCGGCGCCGCTTCGGGGGCGATGGCGTTGGCACCTACGCGGGCCTTCCTGACCGTTGTCATGGAAGGTGAGCGCTCGCGCCGGCGCTCGGGCGAGGTCGAAGCGGCTATGGACGCGGTGCGCGCGGCGGCGGTGAACTTCCGCAACGCCACGGTACTGATTGATCCGCAGCGCTCGCCGCTGCAACGTCTTGCCGGCCAGGAAGCCGGGGGATTCCGGCTCGTCGTGCAGGGCGATGACCTGGATGTGCTCGAGAGGCTAGCCTTGGAGGTCGCCGAGCGTCTGCGCTCGGTGGCCGGCCTCGACGACGTAACGGCACACACGGCGCGCGGCAATCCGGAGATCCGCATCCGGGTGAAGCGGGACGCCGCGACGCGCTATTCCGTTCAGGTCAGAGATGTCACTGAAGCCCTGATCGGCGCGCTGCAAGGCAAGATCGCCAGCACCCAGTACGCCGAGTTCGATCGTCGCATCAACATCCGCGTTACGGCCAGGGGAGACGAAGATGGCCTGGCCTCGGTTCTGGATCGGACCTTTCCGACTCCCAGTGGCCCCGTGCCGCTGCGAGAGTTGGTGGAGCAAACCTACGCCGCGGGTCCCACCGAAATCATTCGCTCCGATCGTATTCGCGAGATCCCGATTACCGCGACCCTCACCGGTACCCGTTTGTCGGAGGCGATCATGGCGGCACAGGGAGCTCTCGAATCAATGTCCTGGCCGGCGGGGTACCGGTATCGGGTAGCCGGCGAGCAGGAGGAGGTCGAGGCTTCGTTCAGCAGCCTCGGTTGGGCATTGCTGCTGTCGGCCCTGCTGGTTTACATGGTGATGGCAGCGCAGTTCGAGTCGCTCAACCACCCCTTCGTCATCTTGTTGAGCCTGCCCTTGGGCTGGGTAGGAGTGATTCTGGCTCTGGCGGTCACCGGGCAGTCCCTCAATATCGTGGCGTTGATCGGAGGCGTCGTGCTCACCGGCGTCATCGTCAACGACGCGATCGTGAAGATCGACACCATCAACCGATTACGACGGCAGGGCTACGAGCGCCGCCGGGCCGTGCTCGAGGGATCCGAGTTGCGCCTGCGCCCCATTCTGATGACGTCCGTCACGACGACCTGTGCCCTCATTCCCATGGCACTGGGGCTGGGAGCGGGTGCCGAGTTGCAGCAACCGCTCGCGATCGCGATCATTGGTGGTGAGTCGACGGGAACCTTGCTCACGCTGCTCGTGATTCCGGTCGTCTATGAGCTTCTCGATCGCGAGAAGAAATCGAAATCGTAGCTGGCACATCCCCCCCCTGGAGATACCTGAGACATGCAGAGCTGGACGAAGTACTTCGCTATCCCAACGGCGCTGACGGTTGTGCTTGCAGTGATCGCGCTCTCGGCAATGGCCTGCGGCGCGGCGACCACGACCGACGACGGGTCGGGCGACTGGCAGGCCACGACGACGACCGAGGGAGACAGGACCATCGTGCGCACGACCTCCGGCTCGGTCTGGGGTGGCGCGGCGCAGATGGTTGAAGAGGCCGTAATCGGCGTAGATGTCGGCGAGGAGCCCTACATGCTCGGGCGTGTGGCCGCGGTTGCCGCATCCTCCGATCGCATCTATGTGCTCGATGCGAGCGTGCCCGTCGTACGTGTCTACGACATGGAGGGGCAGCACGTGCAGGATATCGGCGCGGCCGGCGACGGCCCCGGGGAATTTCGCCAGCCCGCCGCTATGGGAATCGGCCCTGACGGTCGTATCTACGTTCGCGACGACTCTCAAGCCCGCATCACGATCTTCGAGCCGGACGGCACCCTGGTAGAGACCTGGCCGCTCGGTGGCGGTCTGATGCTTTTCGGCATGCCCATCGTCATCGCCCACGACGGCACCGTCTACAGCCCGGGCCGCGCCGATGCGGGCGAGGACTTCGACTTCTCCAATCTCCGAATCGGCATGATCCCGCGCGGTCCCGAGGGCCCATCCGGAGACGCCCTCGAGCCTCCCGATTTCGGCTTCAAGACCGAGCGCTTCGAGGTCATCGCCAGGATGGGGGATATGGTCAATGTAGCCATGTGGCCCGTGCCGTACTGGCCGGAGGAGGAGTGGGTCATGTCGCCGAGCGGCGCCATGATCGCCGGTGTCTCCAACGACTACCGATTCGAGATCCACTACCCTGATGGACGCGTCACGGTGGTCGAGAAGGAGTGGCAGCCTGTTCCACTCGAGGCTGATGAGGCCGAGTGGCACCGCAGCGACACTACGGCTGAGATCCGCGGCATGAGTCCCGATTGGATCTGGGACGGCCCGGGCCTGCCGGCCGTCAAGCCCTCCTTCGAGCGCCTTGGCGCCGATCAGAGCGGTCGCATCTGGGTACTCAGGGCCGGCCCCGGTGTCTACAACCCGGAGTGCAGCGAGAACCCCGAGGTCGACGGCCCCCCCTGTTGGACCGACACGCCGCTCCTGGATGTCTTCGATCTCGAGGGCCGCTTTCTCGGATCTGTCGACGCGCCGGTGGAGCTTGACGTGTTCGACGATTTTTTCGTCCCACCGTATGTCGAAGACGACCTCATGATTTCAGTGGTCGAAGATGAATGGGGCACGATCCAGGTGAAGCGCTACCGTCTGGTGCTGCCGGAGTAGCTCGAAGCCCTTACGCGACTGTCGGGCCAGGGCTAAAACCCGGATTTCTCAACGGGTGGCTCCTACGCCACCTGCTGACAGCCGTCATTCATACAGCAGGTAGTGAGAGCGTGCCGCCAGGAAGGCATCAAGGTCAGCCTGCCAGGCCGCGGCGATGCGCTCGGGAGTCATGCGCGCGCGCAGTTGATCGATCACCTCGGGCCGGCCCCAGAGGGGCGGCAGTTTCTCCGGGTTCCAATCGTCGCTGTGCAGCTCGAAGAGGGTCGTGGCCAGGGTGATGGCGGTTCGGGCCGCGGAGAAGGCGTTCCGGTCGGTGACGACCAGGTCGACCCCATTGCAGACCTCGCCGGCGAAGACGCTGCTGCTCGGGGTCCGCTTCCGGGGCACGAACCGGACGCCGGGAAGGGCCGCTCCATTGAGCTGCCGCGCCAGCGCCAGGCCATCGATCCAGGGGGCGCCGAGCCACTCGAACGGCTCGTCGGTACCGCGCCCGACGGAAACATTGGTGTACTCGAGCGCCCCTACCGCCGGGTAGAGGAGGGCTTGCTCGAGGTTGCGCATGTTGGGCGAGGGATTGACCCAGAGCAGTCCGGTGGCGTCGTACCACTGATTTCGGCGCCAGCCCTGTACAGGGATCACGGTCAGGTCGGCACCGATGCCGAGCTCGGTGTTGAAGTAGAGGGCCAGCTCCCCCATTGTCATGCCGTGGCGCAGAGGAATGGGCGCGTAGCCGACGAACGACAGCAGCTCACCATCGATCACCGGACCCTCGGCGTGCAGGCCCGTAATCGGGTTGGGGCGGTCCAGAACCACGAAGGGCAAGCCGTGCGCCGCCGCTTCCTCCATGGCATAGGCCATGGTGGTGGCGTAGGTGTAAAAGCGTGTGCCGACGTCCTGGATGTCGAAGACCAGGCCGTCGAGGCCCGCCAGCATCTCCTGGCTGGGGCGGCGCGTGTCGCCGTAAAGGCTGTGCACCGGCAAACCGGTGGAGGCGTGCCGCGCTGAGGCAACATCGCCCTCCTCGACGCCGCGAAAGCCATGCTCGGGGGAAAACAGGGCTACCAGATCGACATCCTCGGAGGCGGCGAGCACCTCGGCGGTGAGGCGGCCGGAGGCATCACGCCCCGTGGTATTGCTGATCAGGCCGATGCGCCGCCCGGCGAGCGGGTCGTATCCTCTTTCCGCCCAGACATCGATTCCCGGCAGCACATTGGAAACACGCTGGCCCCGACCGTGCCCGGCCTGTCTTGCCACAGTCGGTTTTCCCGTCGAGGCCACGAACAAGGCCGCAATCAGCAGAACCCGCAGCGCCGCAAGAAACGCCTGACCTATGCTGAGGGTGTTGTTCGACGGGGTCTCAGGCACTAGACTCGCTTCACGGGGCGTCATCGATTGCACTGTGAGGCACCAGGGCACGTCGCAGCATGACCCGAAGCTTGACCTCTGATCATAGCGCACCCGGATTCCGTCTCCTCGGCATCCTGGCGGTCTGGCTCCTTTTTCAGGCCTTCGTTCTTCCTGACACCGGGGCTCCTCCCGCGAGTCAGGATCCGCAGCCGGAGCCGCCACTGCTGGTCGCGCCGTTGGATCCGCGCGCCCCGTTGCCTCTCGAAGCTCGGCAGTGGGTCGACGACACCCTGCGGCAGATGACCCTGGAGCAGCGTGCCGGTCAGGTAATGATGGTGCGTGCCTTCGGCGAGTACTATGCCGCCGACGCCAAGCAGCGCCTCGACCTGACGAAGCAGGTGAAGGACCTCGCCCTTGGTGGCATCGTTCTGTTTCGCTCCGAGGCCTACGAGGCTGCGGCTTTCATGGATGATCTGCAGGCCGCGGCCGCAGAGGCCGGGCATGTGCCTCTGCTCGTCGCCGCGGATTTCGAGTGGGGGGCGGACTTCCGCATCGGCGGAGCGGTACCTTACCCAACGGCGATGGCGATCGGCGCCGCGGGAGATCCCGCCGCTGCCGAGTGGATGGGCCGCGCCAGCGCCCGCGATGCACGCGCTCTCGGCGTGCACTGGATCTTTGCGCCCGTGGCCGACGTCAACATCAACCCGCGCAATCCGGTCATCAACGTTCGTTCATTCGGCGAGAATCCACAGCACGTCAGTGACATGGTGGCCGCGTTCGTGCGTGGAGTGCAGGATGCCGGAGCCCTGGCCACGGCCAAGCATTTTCCCGGCCACGGCGATACATCCGTTGACTCGCACGTCGATGTGCCTGTTCTGCGCGCCGACAGCCAACGGCTGCAGGCCGTGGAGCTGACCCCATTCCGTGCCGCCATCGAGGCAGGGGTCGCTTCGATCATGACGGCGCACCTGGCTGTGCCGGCGCTCACCGCCGAGGAAGATCTGCCGGCCACATTGTCATCGGCGGTTCTCACCGATCTGTTACGCCTCCAGCTTAACTTTACCGGCCTGGTGGTCACGGATGCGATGGAGATGGGCGGTATCGACCGGCACTGGTGGAGCGGGCAGGCGGCCGTCAAGGCGCTCGCCGCCGGCGCCGACATGATCTTGCTACCGCCGTTTCCGGGTGCCGTTCGAGCTGCGATCGTCCGCGGCGTCGAGAACGGCGGACTGCCGGCGGCCCGCCTCGAAGCGGCCGTGCGACGCGTCCTCGAGGCCAAGGCCCGCCTCGGCCTCTACCTGGAGGGCGGTCCATCGCCCTTGCACCAACTCGCCGAACGTTTCGCGCCCGCGGCCGACGCAGTCCTCGCGCGAGAGGTTGCGGAGCGCGCCGTGACCCTGCTGCGCGACCGCCGTGGCGTCCTGCCTCTCGACGCGCGACGGTCCCAACGGGTGCTGGTTGTCGGCGTTTCCGATACGAACACACCTGTGCCTACCGAAGTTCTCGTCAGCGCCTTGCGGCGTCATATTGGAACGGTGTACTCGCGCAGCATCGACGGACGCACGAACGGCGACGAGGCGGCTGCTTTGGTGGCCGAGGCAGCGCGCGCCAATGTTTTGATCATGCCGTTGCGGGTCAACGTGCGCTCGTACCAGGAGCGTATCGACCTGCCGGACAAGCAAGAGCGATACGCCCGGCTGCTGGCACAACTCGACGTGCCGGTGATCGTTGTGGCCCTCGGAAGTCCCTATATCGTCAGTGCCGTTCCGGATGCCGGGGCCGCGGTGGTTGCCTATGGCTCGAGCGATCCGCTCCAGGAAGCGCTCGCGGCCGCATTGGTGGGTGAGATTCCATGGCGCGGAACGCTCCCCGTGACGGTGCCGGGGCTTTACCCGATCGGCTACGGGCTGCAGCGACCCGCGCTGGATGCGCGGCTGCATCCCTGGGCCGAGCGCGCCGTGGTGGAAGCTGAAGGGGAGGGGGAGCTCACCGACGAGCCGGCACCGGAAGCGGTGGTTGCTCCTGCCGACATGACGCCGTTGCGACCCAAGGACCTCGACTCTGCGCGTGCCGTGCTGCGGACCTACGTAGACAGGCAGGCCTTTCCGGGCGCGGTCTTCGCGGTTGGACATCGCGATGTGCTGGTAGCCCTGGAGGCGGTGGGAAGCCAGACCTATGAGCCGGGTGCGACCCCGATGGCGCCCGACACGATCTTCGACCTCGCCTCCGTCACCAAGGTGATAGCCACCACGACGGTGGCGATGCGTGCCGTCGAGGAGGGACGTTTGCGGCTCGATCTTCCGGTGCAGGCCTATATCCCCGAGTTCACCGGGCCGGGCAAATGGGAGATCACCGTACGCCAGCTCCTGACTCACATCTCCGGCTTGCCCGGTTACGTACAGTTCTTTCTCGACTACGACCCGGCCGCCGCCGGTCCTGAGACTGCCGCTGAGATCTTCTCCCGCATCGTCGCCACCGAGCTCGAAGCCCCGCCGGGCTTGCGCTACGAGTACTCCGACCTCGGCATCCTGCTGCTCGGCGAAGTTCTGAACCGGGCGCTGGGGGAACCATACGAGGACTATGCGATGCGCGAGATCTTTCGGCCGCTGGGCATGGAGTGGACCCGCTGGAACCCGCCGCCGGAGTGGCTCGCTCGCATTCCGCCGACCGAAGAGGATCCGTGGCGCGGGCGTATGGTGCATGGCGAGGTACACGACGAAAACGCCGCGGCCATGGGCGGTGTGGCTTCGCACGCCGGGCTGTTTTCGACCGCGGGCGATCTTTCGCACTTTGCCAAGATGCTGCTCAACGGCGGCATCTACGATCACCGCCGCATTCTGAGACGCTCGACGGTGCGTGGCTGGACCCGGCGGCAGAACCTGGTTCCGGAGAGCAGTCGTGCCTTGGGTTGGGACACCGCATACCCGAATGAGAGCTGGTCGATGTTCTCTGAGTCCGCCTACGGTCACACCGGCTTCACGGGCACCTCGGTATGGATCGATCCCGAGCGGGAGCTCTTCGTTATCCTGCTCACCAACCGGGTGCACACGAGCCGCGAGAACATTCAGATCCGTGCGGCCCGTGTGGAGTTTCATCGCGCCGTAGTGGAGGCCTTAGATCGCGCCGTCAACGGGGGGAGATGATTTGATATGGCAATAGAGGCAGGGCCTGAGGCGGAACTACATTCTCGCTCGGTCGGCGAGATCCTGAACCTCCTGTACCAGGGTGAGCGCCAAGCCATCGATGCGGTGCAGAGAGCCTTGCCCGCCATCGAGGTCGTTGTCACGGCCTTGATCGATGGCTGGCGGAGAGGGGGTAGGCTTCTCTACTTGGGCGCTGGCACTAGTGGTCGTATCGGGGCGATCGATGCCGCTGAGTGTCCGCTGACCTTTGGCCTACCCGCCGACCGCGTTCTTGCCATCCTCGCAGGTGGGCCGGCGGCACTGACACGTGCCTTCGAGACAGCCGAAGATGATGAATTAAGTGCAGTGCGAGAGATTGATGACCTCGATGTAGGGCCGGACGATGTCGTTATCGGTCTGGCGGCAAGCGGCACGACACCATTCACCTGCGCGGGTCTCGAGCGCGCCAAGGAGCGTGGCGCAACGACCGTGGCGGTGACCTGCAATCCTCGCAGTCGACTGGAGCAGGCGGCCAGGGCACCGATTATTCTCGAGGTCGGGCCAGAGGTCATTGGCTGCTCGACGAGCCTCAGTGCGGGCACGGCCCAAAGGCTTGTCTGCAACAGTATTTCGACTGCCGCGTTCGTGCGCCTGGGGCGGGTTTGGGATCGTCACATGATCTACCTTCGGGCCGAGAGCGCGAAGCTCCAGTGCCGTGCGGAGGGGATTCTGATGGCGTTGGGCGGTTGTACGGAGTGGGAGGCAGCGGAGACCTTGTCCGCGGCGGGACACGAGCTACCGGTTGCCGACATGCACGCGGCGATGCGCGCGGCGCAAAGTGCAGGGCGAGGGGCTTGAACGTTCGACTCGTCAACTGGGCCATCGTCATCGCCTATTTCGGCGTCACGTTGTGGATCGGCCGGCGAGTAGGTCGCGACCAGGCCGGCCTCGATGATTACCTGCTGGCCGGTCGCCGCATTCCCTGGTGGGCCGCCAGCCTGTCGATTGTCGCCACAGAAACATCCACTCTCACATTCGTCGGCGTGCCCGGGATCGCTTACGCCGGGGATCTGGCCTTCGTTCAGGTGGCGATCGGCTACGTTTTCGGCAGGGCAGTTGTCGCCGTACTCCTGGTGCCCGGCTACTTCCAGGGCAAAATCAGCACCGCCTACGAGGTACTCGCGGTGCGTTTCGGCGGCAGGGTGCAAACGCTGGCGTCGGTGGTTTTCATGGTGAACCGTTGGCTCGCCGATGGGGTCAGGCTCTTCGCCACGGCGCTGGTGCTGCTCGCGCTGATGCCCATGCCTCTGCCGGCAGCGATCGCACTGGTCGCGGGGGTCACGCTCTACTACACCTTGCGCGGCGGCCTTCGCGCCGTGATCTGGAATGACGTCATCCAGCAGTTCATCTATCTGGGCGGGGCACTGGTGGCCGCCGTTATCCTCTTGTGGCGCATCCCGGGGGGATGGCAGGGCGCTCTGCAGGTTCTCGAGCCTCAGGGAAAGCTCGTCTGGCTGAACTTCAGCTGGGACTTCTCGATTCCCTACACATTCTGGGGGGGGCTGATCGGCGGAGCGGTGCTGACGGCCGCCACGCACGGTACCGACCAGATGTTCGTGCAGCGCTTGCTGGCCACCGGCTCGCTCCGCCAGGGCCGCAGGGCGCTGCTCGCGAGCGGTCTCATCGTGTTCGCGCAGATGGCATTCTTCCTGTGGATCGGCGCTCTCCTGTTTGCCTTCTACACCTACTTCCCGCCCGAGACGCCCTTTGCCACGGGTGACGCGGTCTTCCCTCGCTTTATCGCCGATGAGCTGCCCATGGGCCTCGGCGGGCTGGTGATCGCGGCTGTTTTTGCCGCCGCCATGTCGACGCTTTCATCGTCGCTGAATTCGCTGGCCTCGACCTCGACGATCGACATCTACCAGCGCTTCCGTCGCGGTGGGTCAGGACTAACGGAGAGCGAATCGTTTCGGGTGTCGCGCTGGTTGACCGCGCTATGGGCCGTGGCGCTCTCCCTGATTGCGTTCATGGCGCAGGCGTGGGGGCCGGTTCTGCAGGCAGGGCTGACGATTACCTCGATCACCTTCGGGGGGGTTCTGGGGATCTTCATCGTCGGGCAGACGGGCTGGCGGTTGAGCCAAGATCGGGCGGCGGTGGCTCTGGCCATGGGCATCGTCACGCTGGTCATCGTCAACTTCCTGGGCGGGTTGGCCTGGACCTGGTACACGGCTCTCGGTGCGACCGTCACGGTTGCCACCGCGGGCGTGCTGTCCCTTCTCCCTGGGGGACCTCTGGAGTCCTGAACCCCGGTCCCCGGGGTTTGATACCATTAGAAGTGCAGGCATGAACGCCACCTATGGAGGTCTGCCATGATCGAGCTGCGCCGCATCCTGTGCCCCGTCGATTTTTCCGATGCAACCCCTCACGCCGTCCGCCCGGCCATATCTCTGGCGACCGAGTACGGCGCCGAGCTCCACCTCGTGCACATCCTCGACTTTCCTCACCCTCACCTCGATGCCATGGGGCCGTCTTACGACGTCATGCCCTACTACAAGGAGATGGAGGACGAGGCCACACGCCGGCTCGACGATTTGGTGGACGAGGAGGCACGCAAGTTTGCCGATACGCACGTCAGTATTCGCCGCGGCGCTCCGTTCCTGGAGATCCTCAACATGGCGAGTGAGGAGAAGGTCGACCTCATCGTCATGCCGACACGGGGGCGTACCGGCGTCGACCGCTTCTTGTTCGGCAGCGTGGCGGAAAAAATCGTACGTATGGCGGCGTGTCCGGTGCTGACGATTGCACCCAGCGACGCCCCCCCGCAGCCCTTCACGCCGAAGCGCATCCTGCACCCCACGGACTTTTCTGACTATTCCGACTGCGCCCTGCCGTACGCCGTGTCGTTCGCCGAAAGGTACCGTGCCGAGCTGATCATGATGCACGTCGTGACCCTGTGGGACTACGACCCCGCCAATCCTGAGTGGCGCTTCCCGCCGCTGCCAGAGGAGCACAAAGAGGCCGCCGAGGTTGCCGCCCAGAAGGCGCTCGATATTCACGGTGGCCCAGGCGTTCCTGATGCCCTGCAGGTAGAGCGTCGTCTCGTCAGGGGCTACGATGCGTCGGTTGAGATCGTCCAAGTATCGGAAGACTCGGACGTCGACCTCATCGTCATGGCGACGCATGGCCGCACGGGCCTGAAGCATGTATTGCTGGGCAGCACGGCGGAGAAGGTGACCCGCTTCGCCGAGTGTCCCGTGTTGACGATCAAGCACCCGGAGCATGAGTTCCTCCTGCCCTGAATGAGACGGCGGGTGGAAAAATGAGCAGACGCCTGGCGGTCGTCGGTACACTGCTTGTCGACACCATTCACCGGCCCGATGGTGAGATCGTCGAGAGCCTCGGCGGTATCGCCTACAGCGTCGCCTACCTGGCGGCGCAGGCCTCTCAGGCGGCGACGGTAGCTCCCGGGGTCTGTATCGAGCCGATCTGTCGTGTCGGTTCCGATCTGTACGACGAGCTGAGATCCACCTGGGAGCAGCTCCCACTCGTGGACCCCTCTTTTTTGATCCACGACTCACTGGCCACACCGCGCAACACGCTCGTTTATGGCAGGGGAGGCGTAGGTGACCGCAGTGAACGCCCCACGGGCCTGCTGGCGCCTCTGACAGAGCAAGATCTCGCCCCGATCGAGGGAGCCGACCTCGCGCCCGTCAATTGCATTACCGGTCGAGACGTTTCGCTTTCCGCCTTGAGCTGGGCGAGCGCCGTTTGCGGGCGTCTCTACCTGGACGTACATAGCCTGGTGCTC
>JAUWTE010000038.1 GCA_030609765.1 Acidobacteriota bacterium | reverse complement strand
TGAAATCCGCGAGGGCGTCGTGCTGCAGGGCCATGACCTTGTCGGCTCCGGCGGCAAGCTGCTCGGCCAAAGGGGCCGGATCGGCCGCGCAAACGACGGCCACGGCAGTTCCCCCGAGCTTCTTCGCCGCACCCAACAGTTGCCAGGTGTCGGCATCGAGCACGCCGTCACGATGTTCCGCGATGCACCAGATCTCGACGCTCACAGTACCTTCTCCTCTTCGCGAAGCAGCCGCAGCAACTCGGCTACCATCTCGTCGGGACCACCCTCGAGCATCTGGGCCAGCTCTCGCGGCGGAGGATACGACAACTCGGTCGTCTCGACGCGCGCGGCCGGTAGCTGTTCGAAGCCGAGCTCAGCGGGCGTCGTCACCACCAACTCCTTGCGCTTGGAGGCCATGATGCCTTTGAGGGTCGGATAGCGAGGCTCGTTGATGCCCGTCTGGATCGTCAATACGGCCGGCAAAGCCACCTCGATGTCGAGGTAGTTGCCCCCCTCCAGCTCGCGCTTCACCTTGACCTCTTTGACGTCCGGACCCGAGATCTCGACACCGATCGTCATCGTGGCGCAGTTGTATCCCAAGCTCTCAGCCAGTAACACACCCACCTGCGAGCCACCGAGGTCATCCGATTCGACCCCTGCGAACACCAGGTCCGGTTGCCGTGCCCGTAGCGCTTCCGCCAGAACCGCGGCGCTGGCCGCGGGATCGGCGAGGTCGTCATCTGTCTTGATGTGGACAGCGTTGGTAGCGCCCATCGCCAGGCCCTTGCGCAGACTCTGCACAACCTCTTCCGTGCCCAAGCTCACGACGGTAACTTCCGCCTCGTGTGCCTCGTTGGCCCGGATGGCCTCCTCGACGGCGTACAAATCGTATTCGTTGAGCTCGTAGCGCAGGTCAGATTTCTGCACTGCACCTGCCGAGCTCAACTCGATGCGCGCTTCCGGCTCGACCACCGCCTTCATGCAGACGGCTATGCGCACCCGTACCTCCTTGTGCCAAATTGTAAATCCCCGCCGGATTCCAATTCTCTCTGAGTCTACTTACCCCGTCGAGCCGCTACAAACCGCTAGCGACTCTCTCCAACGATGAACCCCGCCTCCGGTCGCTCGCGGTGCCGCAGGCGCCGCTCTCGACGTATGTGTGCCCGCTTGATGATCGCCTCATCCTCTTCAGTCTCGGCGATCAACGGCGGAACTTCGATGGGATGCCCATCGTCTCCCGTCAGACTGCCATGACCCTCAGACGCTCAGCTCCATCAGATCCTCGGCGACCTGCGACTGGGGGAAGACCGCCCTCGCTTCGCCAAGAAGCTGGCGCGGGTCGTGGTAGCGAGCTGAAATATGGATCAGCAGAAGTCGCTGTGCCCCCGCCCTGACCGCCATGTCGGCAGCCTGCGAGGCCGTGCTGTGACCGCGTCGACCCGCCTCCTCTGTAAGATCATCGCCGAAGGTCGAGTCACAGAGAAACAGGTCGGCGCCCTCGGCCAGGCGGACCGCGGCTTCTGTAGGACGCGTGTCGACGCAGTAAGCGACCCGCTTGCCCGGTCGTGGCGAACCCAGAACCTGTGCCGGCTCTACCACGCGACCGTCATCGAGCGTCACGGCCTCGCCACGCTGCAAAACTCCGAATAACGGCCCGGCGGGAACCCCGAGGCTTGCCGCTGCTTCCGTGTCAAAGCGACCGGGACGCGCATCCTCCTCGCGTGAATAACCCAACGGTGCCACCCCATGATCGAGCGTTGCGCACTCGATTCGGTAGTCGCTGCCCTCGTAGATCACGCCTTCAGAATGCTCCTCCACATTCAACGCATAGGACAGACGCAGGCCCAAGTGCTGCCGCGCGGCGCGGATATAGTCGCGCACACCGGGCGGTCCGAGGAGGCCCAGCGGGGCAGTGCGATCCGACAGCGAGAGCGTCTGCAGAAAGCCCACCAGGCCATTGATATGGTCTCCGTGCAAATGTGAGATCAGCACGGCCCTGAGCTTGCTGAAGCGCAGCCCGGCCCTGCGCCACTGAAGTTGCGTGCCCTCACCGCAATCGATGAGGAACACGTCACCGTCGCGCTGTACCGCCACTGACGTGTTGTGTCGCTGCAAGGTCGGTAGCGAGGCGCCACTTCCGAGAACCACGAGACGTATCATGAAACTGCCTACCCGCACCTACCGAAGTGCCAATATGAGCCAATACCCGCCAATTGCAGGCGATGGTAGCCTAACGGAACCATGCTCGTCAGCATCATCGTTCCCATCTACAACGAGGCGGCCACGCTGTACGGCTTCCTGGAGCACTTGAAGGCCCTGCAGGCGGCCGACCCCGACGGTATCGAGCTGGTCCTGGTCGACGGTGGAAGCTCGGATGCCAGCGTCGAGAAAATCGAAGAGGCCGGCATCGCCTACCGCCTCGCGGAACGTGGCCGGGCCGCGCAGATGAACGATGGTGCGCTGTTGGCCAGGGGCGACCTGCTTCTCTTCCTCCACGCGGACACACAAATCAGCGACACAGCCATCACCCGAGCTCGACAGGCAATAGCCAACGGCGCCGTCGGCGGCTTTTTCGAGGTCCGTCTGAGCTCTTCCCGCCCTCTGCTGCGTCTCGTCGGCAGAATGATCAGCTGGCGCAGCCGGCTTTCTGGTGTTGCCTCGGGTGATCAGGCGATCTTTGTGACCCGAGCGGCATTCGACGAGGTTGGCGGGTACGCCCCCCTGCCCCTTTTCGAAGATGTCGATTTGTCGCGCCGTCTCAAACGCCTGGGACAGTTCTCGGCCATCGACGCGATGGTGATCACATCAGCCCGGCGCTGGGAGAATGGCGGCGAGATACGAACGATTCTGCGCATGTGGACGCTGCGCGTGCTCTACTATTGTGGTGCCAACCCGGAGCGGCTGGCACGCTACTACGGGGTGGCGCGGTGAGTCGAAGTAGATTCGGGCGCGTCTCCTGGATCACCTGTCGACTATTTCCACCACTCCCCTCTGTGCAACGGTCCGAGCACCGATGAAAACGCTGTATCGATACGTTCTGAAAGAGCTCCTGACACCCACACTCATGGGTCTCGGGCTCTTCACGTTCCTGTTGTTGATGAACTATCTGCTGCACCTGGCGGACATGATTATCGACAAGGGGGTCAGCGTCGCCGATGTGGCTCGTCTGTTCATGTACAGCGTCCCCCATACCATCGTTCTCACCGTACCGATGGCCGTCCTGTTGGGCGGCCTGATCGCCTTCGGGCGCATGTCGGCCGACAGCGAGGTCGTGGCTATCCGCACGGGCGGTATCAGCCTCTATCACCTTGCGGTACCCGCGCTGGTACTCGCGGGTGGAGCCTGGCTGCTGAGCTCCTACCTCATGCTGATTGTTCTGCCTTGGGGCAACAACCAGCTTCGCCAGCTTCAGTGGCAGCTCGTCACCAGCCGCACCATCTCCAGTGAGATCAAGCCGCGCATCATCTACGACGACTTCCCCAACTTCATTCTCTACATTGAAGACGTCATTGAAGGTGGGCAGATCTGGAATGACGTCTTTCTCGCCAAGACCGACCAAAATCCCCCAATGATCGTCCTGGCGAAGCGCGGGGAGCCGATCTTCGATGAGGAGAGTCGAATCTTCTGGCTCCGCCTCGAGGAAGGGATTCAGTACAGCGGCGGGACGACTGCCCAGGAGGTGGCAGTGACCAGCTTCGGCCGCCTCGACCAGGTACTGCTGGACGAGAGCGACATCGCTGACGCCGGTCCCGTCAACAAGGACGACCGCTCCATGAACCTGGGCGAGTTGTTCGAACAGATCAGCTTGCGCGAGGCCGCCGGCGAGCCCGCGGAGAGCTACTGGGTCGAGGTGCACAAGAGGTTCGCGGTCCCTGTCGCGTGTCTCGTGTTGGGCCTGCTCGCCCTGCCCCTCGGGATCAGCACCACGCGCCACACGAAGACTACCGGTTTCGTGCTCGCCATTCTGGTGATCGCCGTCTACTACCAGTTCATCGAGAATGGCGAGAAATTTGCCGAGGAGGGTGCCATTCCCGCGTGGCTCGGCATGTGGTCGGCCAACCTCGTGTTGGCGCCGGTCGCCCTGTTCCTGTTGTGGAGCAAGACCCGCGAGATCGATTGGGGCATCGCTGATGCCTTCGGTCGAATTATCGACTGGATTCGCCACTACGTCCGGCAAATCATAGGTCGAGTGACGTCGCCTCTGGACGAATCCGGAACGGCGCGCAGCCAACGTCGGGTAGGCGGGTTCCCTCGCATCATCGACCGCGACATCGTCGGCCAGTTCTGGCGCCACTTCTCCCTCGCCCTGGCCGCGTTCGTAACCATGTGGCTGATTGCGGAGTACTCGGAGATCTCCGACGACGTCTTTTCCGCGAATGCGGGATTCGGCTCGGCGTTGCAGTACCTGAAGTTCCAGGTCCCCTTCATTCTGTCCATGTGCCTGCCGATCGCAACGCTCATGGCGATCCTCACGACCTACAGCTTGATGAGCAAGAACAGTGAGGTGGTTGCCGCGCTGTCGGGTGGAATCAGCCTGTACAGGCTCGCCCTTCCCATTCTTCTGCCGGCGATCCTCCTCACCGTGGGCAACTACGCGCTGCAGGACTACATCGTGCCCTCAACCAACCTGCGCGCCGCCGAGGTCAGGGATAGCTGGCGGGACGACGCCGACAATCGTGCCCAGAGCTACCGGCCGGCGGGGGGCACGTGGGTCTTCGGTGAGCAGTCCCGAGTGTTCAACTACACCGACTATGATCCGGACACCAGCGCATTCCAGGGCCTCTACATCTTCTACCTCGCCGAGGACGAGGCACGCCTCACGCGCGTCGAATACGCGGAGCGTGCGGCTTGGGAAGAAGGGCAGTGGATGGCGCACAATGGCTGGAGACGCTACTACCGGGCCGGCAGCGCGGACTCCATTCCGACGCAGGCGTTGGAGGAATTCATGCTCCTGCCCCTGCCCTTCCCCGAGGGTCCGGAATACTTCTCCACCGAGCACCTTGGCCCCGATCAGATGCCGGCAATGGAGCTTCACGGGTATATAGCGGCGATGGAGACCCAGGGATTCGACGCCCACCGATACCGAGTGGACTTCCACCAGAAGCTGGCATTCCCTTCCGTCGTTCTGGTGCTGGCCCTCGTCGGTATCCCGTTCGGATTCCGCATGGGCAGACAAGGAACTCTGTCGGGAATCGGGTTCGCCCTGGCGCTGGCAATGGTCTTCTGGACTCTGTTTGTGTTCTTCCGCGCCCTCGGGTACGCCGAAGCCCTACCGCCAATGCTGGCCGCCTGGACCCCCCACGTGCTGTTCCTGGCCCTGGCCGGA
The DNA here is from genome assembly GCA_030609765.1 of Acidobacteriota bacterium. Lineage (GTDB taxonomy): Bacteria > Acidobacteriota > UBA890 > UBA890 > UBA890 > CALAKE01. The sequence goes on along the minus strand of JAUWTE010000038.1, from coordinate 7,422 downwards.
TATCTGACCCTCGGCCTACGAAGCTGAGTTGGCTTCCAGGCTAGACGCCCAACTTGGCGCGGACGCTCGCGGGCATGTCGCTCTCGGAGAGTCCGAGCTCCTGGCGCAACTTGTCGACCGAGGTCAGCTCCTCCCAGGTGAACCCTTCCTCCTCGCGCCCGAAGTGACCGTAGGCCGCGGTGCGCTTGTAAATCGGGCGGCGCAGGTCGAGGAACTCGATCATGGCGGCGGGCTTCAGATCGAAGGTATCGCGAACGATCTCCACGACCTTCTCGTCGTCGACAGCTCCGGTTCCGCGTGTGTCCACCATGACCGAGACGGGCTCTGCTACGCCGATAGCGTAGGCCAACTGGATCTCGAGACGACGGGCGACTCCCGCGGCGACGAGGTTCTTCGCTATGTAACGAGCCATGTACGAGGCCGTGCGATCGACCTTGGTGCAATCCTTGCCGGAGAATGCCCCACCGCCGTGGCTGCCGACTCCACCGTAGGTGTCGACGATAATCTTGCGACCCGTCAGGCCGGTGTCACCCTGCGGTCCACCGGTAACGAAACGGCCGGTCGGGTTGATGTGGTAGGCGGTCCGATCGTCACGCCACTCGGGTGGGATGACCTCGTAGATAACCTTCTCGAGGATGCCCTCGTGGAGGTCTTCGTTCTTCACCAACGGGCTGTGCTGGCTTGAAACCACGACCGCACTCACGCGCTGGGGCGTACCGTTCTCGTATTCCACGGTCACCTGAGACTTGCCGTCGGGTCGCAGGAAGTCGAGAACCCCCTCCTTGCGCACCTCGGCGAGACGGCGCACCAGTCGGTGGGCGAACTGGATCGGCATCGGCATCAACTCGGGGGTCTCGACGGTCGCGTAGCCGTACATGAGGCCCTGATCGCCGGCTCCCCCCGGATCCACGCCAATGGCAATGTCGGGAGACTGCTCATCGATGGTCGTGATGACAGCGCAGGTCTCATAGTCGAAGCCGTACTTGGCGCGCGTATAGCCCACATCACGGATGGTTTCGCGGACGATGTGGGGGATATCGACGTACTTCGACGTGGTGATCTCACCCGCGACAATAGCCAACCCCGTCGTCACCAATGTCTCACAGGCAACGCGACCCATCTCGTCAACGTCCATGATGGCATCCAGCACGGCGTCGGAGATCTGATCGGCGATCTTGTCGGGATGTCCCTCGGTTACGGATTCTGACGTGAGTAGATGTATGCCTCGCTTGGCCATGGAATAAACCCCTTCGGTCGTGTAGTCAGGCCCTGGGATGCCGCAGGAATGAGTTTCTATTTGGCCTGAGTCGGCCGAGCAGAAGAGTCAAACGGAATAAAGATTCGCCTATTGACAGGATCGGAAAAAGTCACAACAAACTATGGAGCGGGTCTGGAAAGTATCATGTTCTCGTCGGAACCGTCAATCAAGACGACTCCCTGCCGCGGCGAGCCAGCCACTCGAGGATCACCTGCCGCTCCCCATCATTATCGACTACTGAGCCATCGACCCGGGCCCGGCGTAAAAGCTCCAGAGCATGACCCACCGAAGGACCCTGTGGGACCCCCATGTCGATCAGGTCGCCTCCCCGTAAACTCGGCTCGACCCACCGCGTCTGCTCCAGGAAGCCACGCAACGCGGCCTGCAGTTCGTCGTCCCTGCGCGTTTCGAGGCTTGATAATTGCACCAGCAGGGTGCCCACGGAAAACCGTGAAAAGATCTCGTCGACCACCACCGCGTCTTGCCGCCGGTCGCCTTCTTGCGCTGTCCATTCCCGCTGCGCCCGTTGCCAGGCCATCCCGCTTTCGACGAAAGGCTCACGCTCGGGGCGACTCAAACCCAGATGGCTCGCGAACCTCAAACGTCCCTGCCCCGCCAGACCTACCGCGCAAGAGGTCAAAACCAGCGTCCACTCGGGATCGACAACGGCGTTGTTCTCTTCGCGTGGCCTCCCCTCCCCCTCCTCGAGCGAAGCTGCGCCCCTGTCGACAACGACCTTCGCGTACCAGGCGCGGTTTTCTGCAAGTGCCTCCAGAAAAGTGCGATCCGCGGCGAGCTCCTCATGGATGGCCGGCAAAACATCGTACTGCTGCAGGATCAGGGGGCCTTCGACCGGAGATTCCGAAAACATGTAGCTGAGCTCACGCCGCACCCTGGGGCCCGAGACATACTCCAGATACCCTCCCGCAACCGCGTCAGACAACTGCTGCCCGGTCTGCTCCTCCAGCCGGTAGCCGAAACGATCGACGAATCGCAGCGCTCTGAGGATACGCGTCGGGTCGTCGGCAAATGAGCGGCTGTGCAGCACCCGGACGATCCCCGCGCGAAGGTCTGCGCCACCACCTTCCAGATCAATGAGATCGCCATGAGACGCCGGGTCGAGCGCAATGGCCATCGTGTTGATCGAGAAGTCGCGCCTCCCCACGTCTTCCCGCAGAGTGCCCGCGACCACGCGCGGCAACTGCCCCGGCTTCGGGTACGTCTCGCTGCGCGCGGTGGCAACATCGATCCGTATCCCGTCCCTGGTGTCCACCCTGGCGGTTTGGAAGACGTGATGGCGAATCAAGGCCCCGCCGGTGGCCCGTGCCAGGGCCTGCGCGACCGCCATGCCGTCACCCTCGACGACAACGTCCAAATCGGTCTCGCCCCGGCCGAGGATCAGGTCACGAACCGATCCCCCCACCAGATAGGCACTTTCTCCACGCTCTTCGGCGATCCGCCCGCACGCCTCGAGCAGCTCTTCAGCCCTGCCTGAAAGGCGCTCCAGAAGCTCCTGTCCGTCCACCGTCAAGCCCTCGGATGGTAGCGGTCGTAGACCTTTCGCAGGCGACTACGATCGACATGTGTGTAGATTTCCGTGGTGGCAATTTGAGCATGGCCCAACATCGCCTGCACGGCCCTGAGATCGGCATCCCCCTCGAGCAGATGCGTGGCAAACGAGTGACGTAACACGTGTGGGCTGATGCGCTCGCCGGGGATACCGGCCGTCGTTCCGTAGCGCTTCAACAACTTGCCGAACCACTGTCGCGTCATCGCGCTACCCCGGCGGCCGAGGAACAGGTGGGGTTCCCCAGGCCTCTTGCAGAAGTGCGCACGCGGCCCCGCCAGGTACTTTTCCACCCAGCTCTGCGCTTCCTGTCCCAGGGGCACCAGCCTCTCCTTCCCGCCCTTGCCTCGACAGCGAACGAAGCCCTCAGTGAGCTCCAGGTCATTGCAGTGTAGGCCGACCAGCTCTGACACACGCAATCCACTCCCGTAGGCAACCTCCAGCATCGCGCGATCACGAACTCCTGCCGCTGTGCTGACATCCGGCTGCGCCAGCAGGTCGTCGATTTCCGCATGCGTCAATCCCCGCGGCAGCGGGCGCGGGATCTCTTTCGCCTGCACCAGCTCCGTCGGGTCGTTGCCCAGTCTTCCCGCGGCCACACAGTGGCGAAAGAAGCCCCGCAGGGCCGCCAGGCTGCGCGCCACCGACCGCTCTCGCAGACCGGCGGCACGACGGTCCCCCAGATACCGCCGGATCACATCGGCGCTCGCATCAATGTCGGGCAGTCCGTTGTCTGCGCACCATTCCTCGTACCGCAAGAGGTCGCTACGATAGGAGGCTACGGTACTGTCCGCCAATCCACGCTCGGCGCGCAGATACTCTTGGTAGTCGATGAGCCAACCCCCCAAGCCACGGGACGACTCGCGCTGGTCAGGATGCTGTCTCATGGCCTCCACCTCTGCGTGTTTGCCGCGAGTCAACGAGTAGGGTGACGGGGCCGTCATTCACCAGATCGACTTCCATCATCGCCGCAAAAACGCCGGTCTCGACCGTGTCGAGGTCCTCGCGCAGACGGCGTACCAGCTCGTCCAACAGCCGTTCGGCATCCTGCGGGGCCGCGGCACGCGAAAACGAGGGACGGCGTCCGCGGCGAGTATCCCCGCCCACGGTGAAGTTCGACACGAGCAGAATGCCCCCACCAATCGCGCTCACAGGCAGATTCATCCGACCCGTATCGTCAGGAAATATCCGCAGGTGCAGCAGGCGGTCCGCCATGTACTCCACATCGGCGGTTTCGTCACCCTCCATCACCGCCACGAGAACTGCGAGCCCAGGCCCGATGCGCCCCGCACATTCGCCATCGACACGAACCTCGGCACGACTGACTCGCTGCACTACGCTGATCATTCCTCATCCACCTCCTCATCAGTGGAAGACACCGAGGGGTCAAGTCCCGCCTCGACTGACTCCGCCGATCTGTGCGTGACCATCGTACGCATCTCGGAAAGCTCAGGAGCACGCAGCACAACCGCCGCAGCAATGTAAGTCACCACCCCAACCAGAATGAGCCCCGCCAGCACCGAAGCCTGCCACAAGAATGAGGCATCTCCGACGGGCCACCACAGATCGGCAAGGCCGTAGATCACCCACCCCATGATCGTCGCGGCCAGAGAGAGGCGCGCCACGCTCGCCAGCAGCCGGCGCCCACCCAGCGGCCCTACTCGGCGACGCAGCAGCCACAGCAGGAGAGCCAGGTTGACGTAAGCAGCGAGCGAGCTCGCCAGGGCGATACCGGCGTGCCCCAGGTACCGCATCAGCACGAGGCAGCCAACGATATTGACCACCATGGCAACCGCGCCCACGGCAACCGGGGTGCGCGTGTCTCTGAGTGTAAAGAAGCCCGGCGCTACGATGCGCACCCCCGCGAAGCCGACCAGCCCGATGCTGTAGCCCCACAGGGCAGCCGTCGTCATTTCCGTCGAGCTGGTATCGAACATGCCCCTCTGGAACAAGACCGTCACCATCGGCGTGCGCAGGATGATGAGACCGACCGCGGCGGGCAGGGTAATGAAGGTAACTTGCCTCAGCGCGAAGTTCATCGTGTCCAGCATCTGCTGGGGCCGCCCCGCCGCTGCCTGCCTGGACATGAGCGGTAAAACCACGGTGGCCACCGAGATGGCGAACACCCCGAGGGTGAGCTCGGTCAGGCGACCCGCCAGGTAGAGGCTGGCGATGCTGCCCTGCGCCAGGCCGCTCGCCAGGTACTGCCCCACGAGGATGTTGATCTGCGTGACACCGACCCCGAAGACCCCGGGCACCATGAGAGCACCGATCTTCCGAAGGGCCGGGTCACCGAGATTCAGCCGCCAGCGGAACCGCATCCCCAGGCGCCAAGCGAAGGGCACCTGGAAGGCCCACTGCAACAGGCCGCCAACGACTGCTGCCGCGGCCCAGGCATGAACCGGATGGGACGTGTTCCTGAAGGCCAGCCCTACGGTGATCAGAGTGAGGTTGAACAGGACCGGTGTGAACGCCGGGGCCGCGAACCGATCGTTGGCATTGAGTACCGCCATGAGAACAGCGGCGGCCGCGATGAAGATCAGGTAAGGAAAAGTAATCCGAGCCAGGCCGGTGGTCAGATCCCAAGCACCAGGCCGGTCGGCAAAGCCGGGCACGAGAAGATTACGGACAATCCAGGGAGCCGCGGCGATGCCCAGAATCGTGAGACCCGTGGCGAAGATGACGATGTGGGTATGGAAGCTGTCCGCCAACTTCCACAGGTCGTTTTTTTCGCGGTCACGTGCCTCGTGCTCGAACACGGGAACGAAAGCCGCCGACACGTTGCCCTCGCCAACCAGTCGACGGAGCATGTTGGGCAGTCTGAAGGCCGCCACGAACGCATCGGCGGCCAGACCGGTTCCGAACAGGTACGCGAAAATCATGTCACGGGCATAGCCCGAGACTCGCGAGAGGAGGGTAATCGCGCCGACGGTGCCGGCTGAGCGCAGAACCCTACCCTGCTCGGCAGCGCCGAGCGCGGATTGACCTGGCGGTGTCACCGTCCTATTCTTTGGGTTCTTCAATGGAGCTTTCAAGAATGCCAAATATCACTTCAGCCAAGAAGCGCATGCGCCAGAATGTGGTGCTCCGGTCCAGAAACCGGGCCCGTCGTTCGACCATGCGCTCCGCCGTAAAATCGTTTCTCCAGGCCATCGATTCGGGAGATGCCGAAACCGCCAGCTCGCAGTGGCCCCGTACACAGGCCATTATCGATCGTTCGGCTCGTCTCGGCGTGATTCACCCCAATACCGCAGCCCGGACCAAGTCGCGACTATCGCGCCGCTTGCAGCAACTGTCCTACTGAGGACGATTCGCGGCACCGATTATCCACCGTACCCGAGATGAGGCCCGCTCACTAGTGCTCGGGCTTGCCAATGGGTCGCGGCTACGGATGCCTGTCCAGCGACGTAGCCCGAGGTCTGTCCGTCGACTCGCCATGGCCTGCTAGGCGGCACAGACACGTCGGCAGAGCACCTCGAGAGTGCCTCTCTCGGCGTCACCTCGGCGCACTTTGGACGGAATGTCGGCTTCAGCGCAGGCGACCAGGAGACCCTGGAGTTCTGCAACGGTACTGCGCCGCGCCCGCGACAAAACCGCCTTGCGCGAATCCCATCGCCCCCTGAGCTGCTTCAGCAATTCCCTTTCCGGCAGCCCCTGCTGTGCCAGGTCACCGGCGATCACCATCTGGCGCACGATCCAGGCGATCATCGGCAGTATCTGAAAGGCGGAAGCACCATCGTCATAGAGGAAGTTGAGTACCTCGACGCACCTTTGCGCGTCGCCCTTCACGAGCGCATCGGTGAGCTCGAAGACGGAATGTTCACGGCTCCTCTCCAGAAGGGCCTCCAGATCCTTGGCGCCCACCCGCTTCTGGTCGCCGACATACAGCGCCAGCTTCTGCAGCTCCTGTTCGAGTTGCTGCAGGTTGTTCCCCGCCATCTCGATCATGTAGGCGATAGCGTCCGGCTCGATCGAGAAGCCCATCGCATCAGATTTGCCCTCGATCCAACGCCCGATATCTCTTTCATCTGTGGGCGCAGTGCAGTCGACCTCCACCCCATGTTGGAGCAGCAGCTTGCTGGCCTTGGGACGGCGGTCGATCTTCAGCGCCTCGAACACCAAGCAGGTTTCTGGAACCGGGTTCTCGAGGTACTCGCGCAGAAGATCGATCTCGTCATCCTTGAATTTCTTCGTGTCGAACCCCGCAACGCGGATCAAGCGCACCGGATGGTCGCTGACCGGTAAAAACAGCGACAGAGATCGAGCCGCGTCGATGATCTCCGCGAAGGTCGTTTCCTCGGCGTCGATGCGCTCGTACGACAATCCTGGATCCTCCGCCGCATCGCCCACGATGGCCGCGGTCAGGGCCTCGAGCGCCCTACGTCGCAGGAAGGCATCATCACCGAGCAGGAGGTAGACGCAACCGATTTCCCCAGCCTTCAGGCGATCCTGCAGGCGACTCAGGGAGAGTGCCTTGTTGGCCGCGGGGTGACGGCTTCGGGCCAAATCAGAATCCCTCGAGGATGCTGGAAACAACGGAGCGCGCAAACTCCTCGGCGATCAGGTCGATGGCAATGTTGCTGATGTCGAAAAACGC
>JAUWTE010000163.1 GCA_030609765.1 Acidobacteriota bacterium | reverse complement strand
CGGCCCGGCCAGCAGGCTCGCCTGTTGAGCCTTCGGCAGCGCCATGGAATCGAGGTAAGCCGGGCGGACGCCGCGTTCAGCGCCGAGGACAAGGAGTTCGGTGCCGGCAGCTATGTCGTGCGCATGGACCAGCCATACTCCCGCGCCGCCGACATGTTGCTCGACACCCAGTTCTACAACCCCAACGACACGCGACCCTACGACGATGTTGGGTGGACGCACGGGCCCCTGTACAACGTCGAGACGGTCCGCGTAGAAGACACGGAAATCCTCGACGTACCGATGCAGACGATGGTCGATCTCGTGGCTGCGCCCGGCGGTGTGGACACGACAATATCCGGGTCGCCACAGGCCTACGTCGTCAACTACAACGCCGACAACAACCTCGCCGCATTTCGCTTCGCTCATCCGGGTCTTATCATCGACGCCGCGGAAGAATCCTTCAGTCTCGGCGACCGGGAGCTCAACGCCGGCTCGTTCATCATCCGGACGAGCAACAACGACTCGAGCTTGGCCTCTGTGCTCGATGAGGCCGGTGGGAAATACGGCTTCTCTGCTCTTGCGGCGGCATATGTTCCCGACGTGCCCGCGCACCCTCTCGAGGTGCCGCGAGTTGCCGTGATGCACACGTGGCAGTCGACGCAGACCGAGGGCTGGCTGCGGGTCGGCCTCGATGAGTACGGCATTCCCTACGACTACATCTCCGTTCACGAGGCGCGTGACAATCCCCACTTGCGCGACAGCTACGACGTCATTGTTTTCGGCCCCTCGTCCGGCGATGCCCTGAGCATCATGCGTGGGGTTGCCGGCGCGGAGCCGGTGCCATGGAAGAAGACGGAGCTCACACCCAACCTCGGCTACATGGACGAGACCGACGACATGCGCGGCGGCCTGGGCTTGGAGGGAGTCCTGCACCTTGCGCAGTTCGTCGAACAGGGCGGGGTTCTCGTGACCATAGCGAACAGCGCGTCGCTGCCGACCCATTTCGGTCTTGCCGAGGGTGTCACCATCAAGTCGACGCCGACCTTGTGGGCGCGCGGGGGAGTCTTCAAGACTCACATGACCGATAGCTCGAGCCCGATCGGCTATGGCTACGGTGAGGACCTGGGTGTCTACTTCAACACCGCTCCCGTTTTTCGGGTGGGTGCTTCGGGAGGGGGCCGTTTCGGCCGCAGGGCGCCTGCCGCCAGTGGACCGGCTGAGCCGGGTGACACGACGACACGAGGTAGCGGCCGCGGCACGGCGGATGAGCGAGACATCATCCAAGGCCGCCCGCGGGACATGGGGCAGGCGGCTGTCGAGGAGTACCAGCGAATCCGCAGGGAAGAAGGCGAAAGCGGCGGCAGTGTGGCTGCGCCCGCCAGCCCTGTGCGCACCGTCTTTCGATTTGCGCAAAAGCCGGAGGACCTGCTGATCAGTGGTGGTTTGCAGAATGGCAAGGAGCTGGCGAACGCGCCGGCCCTCGTGGACGTAGCGCTAGGGGAAGGCCACGTCGTCATGTTCAGCTTCAACCCATTCTGGCGAGGTCAGACGCTCGGTTCCTACGCCCTACTGTTCAATACGCTCATGCATTACAGCAACCTTGACGCTGGTCTCGAGGTTGAAGAGCTGACGGAGGAGTCATAGTTACGGGCCGTGGCTGACTGACCGGCCGCAGCATATTTCCACTGCGGCCGGCTGCTCCACGCACGGCTGCGGGTTGCAGGCTAGAATGTGGCGAACAGTTTCTCTCATAGGAGGATTCTCCATGCGGATTCGGATCGGTTCAGTGGCAATGGTCGCGGTCGTGTCTCTCATCTGTGCTCTGCCGGCCCTCGGCTGCCAGGCGGGCACGGATGTGTCGGGAGACTGGGTATTGACCTGGAACTTCGGCGGTGAGTCGAGGGAAGTTGAGCTTCTCCTGGAGCAGACCGAACAGGAGATCAGCGGAGCCTGGGTTGGCCCCTTTGGCGGTGCCCCGATGGAAGTGAACGGCACGCTCGAGGAAGATGCGATCACGCTGGTGATCGTCATGCCTCCCACCGCCTCTAGCCCGGAGATCACCCTTACCCTCACAGGCACAGTCGAGGGCGACGGGATGTCGGGCAAGTTGGACTTCGACGGCATCGCCGAGGGAACCTGGAGCGCCCGTAGGCCCGAGTAGCCTCAGCGAGCCGGCCGCGTCGGTATCTCCAGGGCCTCGCCCTGCTCGGGGCCGATACCGGGCGCATACACCTGGCCCACCAGTGCCGGAACGCGGTCGGTGATCAGCTCGTTCAGACCCTCGATAATCGCCGGGACCTTCTCCCAGGCGCGGTCGATCTGCCAGAGCTGGTCCTCTGTGGGCAGGGAATGCGATCTCTCGATGGCACCGAACGCCGAGGAGCCGGAGCGCATGACGTTCATCTCCTGGCGCAACTCACGCAGCACGGAGTTGATTTGCCGGGCCTCATCCGAGAGGGCATCGGGTGCTGTGTCGCTCGAGTCCAGAACGTCACGCACCGTGCTGACCTGTTCGGTGATTGCGCGCGCCGCCCGGAAGACGTCGAAAGTGGGGCGAGCCAGGGCGAAGGAATCCATGATCGCGCGATGACGCGCCTGCTGGTCGGAGCTGCTGATCTCGATACGTGGGTCGCCGCGGACCTCGAGAGCAGTCGTTAGCGTCAGCCCGCCCGCTTCGAGTTGCACCGTATAGGTGCCGGGCATCACCGAAGGTCCACGGGCGCCGCCGCCGAAAAACCCGCGGCCACCACCGCGGCCACCACCGCCAAAGACCTCGCGCGCTTCGTCGGCATCGTAGGGAGCGGCTAGGCGAAGGTCCCAGATGACCTCGTTCACCCCGGCCTCCGAGGAGGTCTCGAGCTCACGCACCCTCTGCCCTGAGGCGTCCAGAACAGAGAGCTTCGCCGCGGGCTCAGCGTCGCCGGCGGGGAGGTCGAGGAAATAGCGGATTCTGGCGCCGTATGGTGAATTCGGGGCCGCGTAATCGCCGGCAGCGTAGCCTTCCTGGCTCGACCGATTGAAAATCGTTGCGCGGCGAGAGGGGAACAGATACGCGTCCTCACCTATCGCCTCAGCAAGATGTTCCAGGGGGCTGACGTCGTCGAGGATCCAGACGCCGCGGCCGTGTGTGCCGACCACGAGGTCGTTCTCCCTCGGGTGCACGAGAAGGTCGTCGACGGGCACGGTCGGCATGTTCAGCTTCAGCGACCGCCAGGTTTCGCCGCGGTCAATGGAGAAATAGACGCCCACCTCGTTGCCCAGGAACAGCAGATTCCGGGTGCGGGGGTGCTCGTAGATGATGTTGACCGACCAGTCATCAGGCAGGCCGTTGACGATTGTCCTCCAGTCCTCACCGTAGTTGTCACTGATGTAGACGTAGGGCCGGTAATCGTTACGATCGTGGCCGTCGAAGGTGGCGTAGACAGTGCCATCGTCGAAGTTGGAGGCTTCGATCCGGCTGACGTAGGTGTTGCTCGGAAGGCCCGGCATGTCCTGGCTGATCAGCTGCCAGCTCGCGCCGCCGTCACGGGTCACCTGGAGGTTGCCGTCATCGGTACCGGCGTACAGCAGGTTCGGATCGATGGGCGACTCGGAGATCGTCGTCAGGTTGCCGTAGGTCGAGATGCCGTCGTTGCGCGAGAGCATCTGGCCGGTCGGCATCTGGCCCATGATCTCGATCTCGCTCCTGTCGATCTGCTGGGTCAGGTCCGGGCTGATTGCCTGCCAGGTTTGCCCGCGATCCGTGCTCTTGAAGAGGATATTGGAGCCCACGTAGATGATCGCCGGATCGTGCAAGGACATCTCGATGGGCGTGTTCCAATTCCACCGATGCCGGCCACTCTCGTCCTCCTCGGCAACCTCGTGCCCGGGCCTGGTTCTGAAGGCCGGTCGAATGCCGGTGCGCTCGAAGGTGCGAAGATCGATTCGTGAAATGTTGCCGCCCTGTGATTCGGCGAAGACGATGTTCGGGTCGTTCGGGTCGATGCGGGCGTAGAAGCCGTCACCGCCGCTGACCGTGAACCAATGTTGGTTCATGATGCCGCGCCCCGAGTAGGTGGCGCTGGGTCCGCACCAGGTCGAGTTGTCCTGCAGGCCCCCACAAACGTAATAGGGGTCGCGCATGTCGACGCCGATCTCGTAGAACTGGCCGAGCGACAGGTTCTCAAATGCCCTCCAGGTATCGCCCTTGTCGTACGAGATGTCGACGCCACCGTCGTTGCCGAGGACCACGTGGTTGGAGTTGCCCGGGTTGATCCATAGAGCGTGATGATCGACGTGCACCCCGGAAACGTTCATCTGGCGGAAGCTCTTGCCGCCGTCGTCGGAGATCATCAGGGCGACACCGCCGAGGTAGATACGCTCCATGTCGTTGGGGTCCACCCGCATGAGGCTGAAGTACATCGGCCGGGGGTTGGTGTCGCCGACCTTCTCCCAGGTGCTGCCGCGATCGACTGACCGATAGACACCACTTTCACCGCTCTGGGCCTGGATCAGCGCAAATACGATGTTGGTGTTGTTGCGGTAAATGTCGAGCCCGATGCGACCCTTGTCGCCCTCGGGGAGCCCCTCGGTCAGCTCGGTCCAGCTGTCCCCACCGTCCATGGTGCGGTAGATGCCGCTGCCGGGCCCCCCGCCGTTGAAGCCGAAGGAGGTGCGGCGACGTTGGTACATGGCGGCAAACAACGTGTTCGGGTCGGACGGATCCATCACCAGATCGATGGCCCCAGTGTCGTCGTCGAGGTACAGGAGATGCTCCCAGGTGTCGCCGCCGTCCTTGCTGCGGTAGACACCGCGCTCAGGGTTGGGGCCCCAAAGTTGTCCAACCGCCGCTACGTAGACGATGTCGTTGTCGCCGGGGTGGATGACAACGCTACCGATGTGGCGAGTCTCGTAGAGGCCCTTATGTTCCCAAGTACGCCCGCCATCGAGGGATCGGTAGACTCCATTGCCCCAAGGCGAGCTCTGGCGGTTCTGCGGCTCGCCCGTACCGACCCAGACCAGGTTGGGGTTGGTCTGCGAGATCGTCACCGCGCCGATCGAGGAGGTGGCCTGGTCGTCGAACACCGGCTCCCATGCAGCCCCGTTGCTGGTTGTCTTCCACAGGCCGCCGGTTGCCGTACCGACGAAAAACACCGCTGGATTGGCTTCGACCACGGCCAGGTCGGATACTCGCCCGCCCATGACCGCCGGCCCGATGGTGCGCCACTGCAGATTGGACAGCAGGTCGACGTGGTCGCTTTCCTCCTGGAGCGTGGCGGCAGCCGCCGGACTGAGCGGGCGAACGCCGGGCTCGCTATCCTCGGAGCCGGCTGATGCCGGCGTGACCAGAAGCGGTAGCAGGGGGAGGAGAATGGCGAGCCAACGCGCCGGGTGCCCGGGAAAACTCGATCGTGAACGCAGCATCGATGTGCCTCCTGTTTGATCTGAATCTCGAACCCGCGATTCCGTTCGCCCCGCGATTCCGTCCGCCGCAGCGAAGGCTGCCAGGCCATCAACACCGGGCTCCGGCAGCTTCACGGGCGGGGAGCGTCTTGAAACTCTACTCGCGAGTCTGGATAGAGACAACGGAATTAGCGCGCGACGCCACACGGGCCCGTGACGCCATGCGGGAGCCTGCTTGCAGGTGGCCCCTCAAAAACTCAGGAATCATCGGATATGCTTGTCCGATCCCGGAGTCCTCCTGATTCGCTGAGATGGAGCCATATATGCGTGCTCATTGGCCTGCTCTGACCCTTGCCCCTCTGGTGGTCGCCTGCCTGCTGCCCCTGGTCGCTTCTGCGGTGGCCAGTTCAGACGAGGCGCAGGCGGCCGAAGATGGCGAAGTAAGGATGATTGTCGTGGAAGGCGAGGGTGCCGATTACTGGCCACGCTGGCGCGGGCCGTCGGGGCAGGGCTACGTCAAGGGAAGCGGATATCCCGACACCTGGTCGGACACCGAGAACGTGCTCTGGAAAGTCAGCGTGCCCGGGAACGGCAACTCGTCACCGATCGTCTGGGCAGACCGGATCTTCCTGACCACCGCCTACGACGGTGGCCGCCGCATCTCGCTACTCAGCTTCCGCCGCTCCGACGGCGAACCGCTGTGGGAAACGTTCGTACCGCAGCAGGGCGTCGAGCACGTGCATGAGAAGAACGGCCACGCCTCCGCCACGCCGATTACCGACGGCGAGAGAATCTACGCCTCCTTTGGAACGCACGGCGTGATGGCGGTGAACTTCGATGGGGAGGTCGTCTGGCACAAGGACTGGGGCGAGCTCAACAATTATCACGGGTCGGCGGGCTCGCCCATTCTCTACGGTGACAAGCTGATCATCTATCAGGACCACCGCGGCAGTGATTCGCTGGGCTCGTTCGTGGCCGCGTTCGACAAGCACACGGGCGAGACGCTCTGGTGGCAGGAGCGCGAGGCGAGCACGGGGTGGGGGACACCGGTTCTTCTGACAACCGGCGACCGCGACGAGCTCATCGTCAGTAGTCAGAGGCGGGTCTATTCTTACGATCCGAACAGCGGCGATGAGCTGTGGACTGCCGAAGGCAACATGTTCGAGGTCATCCCGACGCCGGTGGTCGGGCATGGGATGGTTTTTTGCTCTTCGGGTAGGGCAGGGCCGACGCTGGCGATCCGGCCGGGCGGTAACGGTGACGTGACCGACACCCATATCGTTTGGTCCAGCCCCAAGGGCTCGCCGTTTGTGCCCTCGCCCATCATCGTCGGCGACCAGTTGTACATGATCAACGACATGATGAGCATCATCACCAGCTTCGAGGCGGCGACCGGAGAGCTGATGTTCCAGGGGCGACTGGGGCAGGCGCGGAAGGAGAGTTTCTCCGCCTCGCCCGTGCATGTGGATGGGAAGATCTTCTTCACCAACGATAACGGTGAGACCTTCGTTCTCGAGGCGGGGCCCGAGTTCAAGCTGCTGCATGTGAACGACATTGGCGCCCGTATGCTGGCCTCCCCGGCTCTGGTGGAT
>JAUWTE010000087.1 GCA_030609765.1 Acidobacteriota bacterium | reverse complement strand
TGGCGATGGAAGGGGCGCTCAAGCTGAAGGAGATCGCCTACGTGCATGCGGAGGGCTACTCCGCTGCCGAGATGAAGCACGGACCGATCGCGCTCATCGATGAGCAGTTTGCGTCGATCTTCGTGATTCCGCGGGACTCGGTGTTCAACCGCACGATCACCAATCTGCAGGAAATCCGCGCGCGAAAGGGACCGGTGCTGACGATCACGACCGGACACGAGGGCAATCTCGCGGAGCTGTCCGATCAGGTCATCGTGATTCCGGAAACCGACGAGATCCTGACACCGTTCCTGACGACCGTCGCGGTGCAGCTCTTCGCCTACGAGTTTGCCGGGCTGCGAGGTTGCCCTATCGACCAGCCGAAGAATCTGGCGAAGAGCGTGACGGTGGAGTAGGGGCGGGAGCACGCGGCCAGGTCGGCTAGTCCCTGAACAGCGAACCTCACTTGAGCTAGCGGACGCCAGACCTAAATAGTGCCTTGATGGCGCCCCACGTTGCCATCTTGATTGCCGTTGGCTCACAACCAACGGGCAGAGCCCCGATCAGGTCGCACTCCTCGTTCGGCGGACGGAATGGAGCACAGGGAGAGTTTTCGTGGAGAGTGAAGTCGCGATCCTCCGGGTCACAGAACAGGGGATCTCTGCTGATGTTTCCGTTCACTCCGTACTGATCTTCGATGCACTCGATGTAGTCGCCGCCAACATTGCCATAGACGTCACAGCAGTAGAGCGTCACGGTGCAGTCGTCATCACAGGCCACTGATCCATTGTTCAAGCTGAAGGAAACGATGCAATTGTAGAGCGTGGGATGAGAGTCGAACCACACGCGTATGGCGCCACCATCGTACTCACTACTGCCTGCATACATCGTGCACTCGATCAGGGTCGGGGAGGATTCGTTGCAGTAGATGTGACCGCCGAAGCGGGCGTAGTTCGAGATGAACATGCAGCGCACGAATGTCGGGGACGAATGATAGCAGCGAACGGCACCGCCGGAATGCAACGGCGCGGCGTAGTGGTCCATATAGCCGTTCAATACAGTGATAGCTTCGACTACGGATCCCGGTCCCTCTCCAGAATGGAAGTAGAAGCCGCGACGATCGTAGGAAGCCGATCCCTCGCAGTTAATGCGACAGAGGGAAGGATCCCCGGACTGGGAACGCAGTACGATCGCCTTACCCCGGAAGTCAAGATCGCGATTGTCGTCTCCATGGTACGTGTGGTCCACGAGTTCGACAGTGTCGCCATCCTCCGCATGATCGAGTGCCGGCTGAATCCTTCTGAAGTCTCCACCCCCGTATGGGTCAACCACCCAGGTTGTCGCGTTGCCGGCTACGGCAGTCGCAAGGATGACAGCAATGAGAACAAGACACCTCATGGTCGCCTCCCAGGTTGAACCCGTACGTGATCACGATCTCAGCAACGACCCTTGGCTTGAACCAGATGCATTCTACCATATATGGAGTCAAGAGTCATCGTGGAGCCCGTCGCCAGCCAGGCCACAATCCTCGGTTGTGCCGGATGCGCCGAGAGTGTGCTGAGACAACCACGAAATGAGCAGAACAAGGATCAGTGAATAGAGGATGGGATTGACGACGTCTCCCGTCAGATAGTAGGTGAGGATCCAGGCGCGTTCCGCGTCGCCGTAGGAGGCCACGGTCGAAAACGCCTTCTCCGGCGTGTCATGTCCTACTCCGGCTTCTGTGCGAGCACCATTGGATGCCGCTCGTCTCGCCCCCGATACGTGCGGCCGTAACCGTGGCCAATCATCCTCTCGCCCAGGATGTCGAACCCAACCTTCCGCAGAAGCACCTCGTAGTCCGGCCAACCCAGATTACTCCAGTACATCCGCGCGCCGAAGAAATCATCCTCCGTGTAGGGCTCCTCTGCGTGTTCGGTCAACGTCGCCAGGAAGTAGCCTCCGCGCCGCAGCCATGACCATACGCGTCGGAAGATGCGGCCATGTGTCTCCCGAGGAAGATGGAACAACACGTAGATCGCCACCGCAGCGTCGTACGGACTGCCGTTGAGCTCAACCTCCGAGATGTCTCCATGGACAAAGCGCGCCTCAGGGACGGCGGCTCTCGCCAGCCGCAGCATCCTCTTCGAGACATCGACTCCGGTAACGCGGTGGCGCGCGGCCAGCCTTCTGGCGATAGGAATCCCGGCGCCGCACCCGAGATCCAAAACCGTCGAGTCCGCAGGGAGCAGTTCGAGAAGAGGCTTCAGTTGATCTGTATCGTCCTCGCGCCGAGCCGCCGCATAGGCTTTCGCGCAGAGGTCGTATCCAGTACGTACGATCTCCTTGGGGTCCACTGCGGGATTCTCAGCTGCGCTCTTGCGTCCCATGCCGTGGCCCTGTTACCCTCCGAAACCTGCCAGACGATTCGCCTGCTGCGTGGGACTGGTTGATCAGCAACAATGAGATCGTCGCTCAGGTGCCCGCCTCGCGAGCGCGGCGCCTCAGTCTTGGCAGGTTTCTCTTCAGCTCGGCAATCGACTCGAATTCCAGAAACATGTCGCTGCTTGGGTCCAGGTCGCCATAGTAGACATAGGTCTTGCGCGGAACGACCACCGCTAGGTCGTCGATGACAATACGATGAGGCTGGAAGAGCAGCATCCCGCTACCGTACTCCATCTCGCCGTAGCCATGAAATCCGAATCTCTGGAGACCCGCACCCAGACGATGCATCGCCGCTACATGCTTCCGTTTTCGCAGCTCGCGCTTCTGCGACAAGTCCAGACGCGACGACCAGAAGTGCTTGTCTGTCTTGCAGTAGTGGTAGTTCAGCAGCGCAATGTATTCCTTCTGGGTGAGCTTCTTGTTATGGGGAACCACCCAATGATCTTCGGATCCGATTCCGGTGGCATCCGCAGGATCCGCGTCCCGCGGCTCAAGTGAACCTTGAGAACTGCCGGGCCGTACCCCATCGCGTGGTGCCACTTGCTTGTAAGATAGGTTCCGAAGCCGAGGTTGCCAGCGCCGACGATGATGGGATCCCCGTCTTCATCGCGACCCACAAGGCCGATTCGGAACCCCTCCCTCAGGATCTTGCGGGCTTCGTCTGGACCGGTGCCGTGGTAGAAGCAATCCGTTTCCGTGATGATCTCTGACATCGATTGACCACCATGACACGATAGCGTGACGGGGTTGTAGTCAGAGTACACCGCCACCGTGATTGGCCGTGTTCCCGCGTAGGACTAATGGATACGATTCATTCCGGCCGAGACGCCATCATGCACCTTCTCCCCAGGCCAACCAGATCAGCTCAAGCCATTCCCCCGCCGCTGGAGTCAGAATGTGATCGGCCCCCGGGGGAATGTAGTAGCTCTCCCCTGCCTTCACCTCCACCTCGGACTCGCCGATCTTGGCCGTGCCGCGCCCCGAAATGATGATGAACGCTTGTGGAAACGGGTTCGTATCGCCCGGCTCGTTGAGGTGTTCCCCATCGTTGATTCTGTACCATGCGCTTCTGAAGCCCGAGGCGTAGTACAGCGGTATCGCGTGTGCGCCATGGACGACGCGGGAGTGCTCCTCTCCGAGGAGGATCCGCTCCGGACGCCCGAGAGCAAAGAAGTGCTGAAGAAAGCCCAGAATCGTACCCTGCGGATCGCGTAGCGTTGCGGCGCCTTGGTGGCTTTCGAATTCCAGAGGCGCGGTGTCCTCGCCAGATGCCTTCGCTGCTGCCGTGAAGGCCGTCAGATCCCCGGCATGGATGCGTGACAGGGTTTCCCACGAGAGCTTGATCGTGAAGACCGGGGCGATAGCGGCCTCACCTAGGAGCTTGACATCCCCATCCGCGGGAAGGACTACGTACCACGTCTCCCCGGGCGACGCGATGCTGAGTTCAACGCAGACATCGATCGTCTCCGCATGTGCGGGTGCGTAGCTGGATACGAAGTCACCAAGCATCGATGCCACGTTTGACTCGGCTGCCATGGCAGTACAGAGCAGCACCGGCCAAAATGCGGCGACTAGGCCGATCCGAAGTAGCAAGTTCCGCACAGCTCGCTCCGAGGGCTCCTGCGGCCCGCACCTGACGTGGTGTTAAGCTGCGCGGGCGCGAGGTGCGGCGCGCAGCGTCGTGCCGAGAGGGTGCAGGCCTGGCCGAAGGCCACTGCCCCGCCTTGTCGGTGCGCTCAAACAGCCAGGCCCGTGACCGGCGACCCCAACAGCTCGAACACGTCTGTTAGCTCGTCCACTCCGTGGCTCACCCCCCATTACTCGCCCTCAACGTGGCTGGTCCCCAGTCCACACTCGGGGAGTGACAAGGTCCTGCCGGATATCCTTCAGAAGCTGCTTCCTCCCACGCCGGATACACCCCTTGCGCATCAAGGATGGCCAGTCGCCTTCTTCATAGCGAGCGAGCGTGCTACGACCTCCTATGTTGCGAGTGTGCTCGAGATGGTACATACGATCGAACATGCGGCCATGCCGTTCCAGCGTCCCTGGAGTCTTTCCGCCTCCCCGAATCAGGAGGTAGTAGTATAGTCCCTGGTACACTCCCTTCAGTCGACCCGCAATCTCAGAGTACGTCATGACGGTGTGCGAATTGACATCAGCGTACTTGGCCTCAATGACAATCCTGGGGATCATGACGGCGGACTTGTCCCGGAGGTTGGTGAGGTAGGGGCGAATCGCTGATGGCACATCCACTCGGTAACCGATTACAATGTCTTGCTCAAGACATGAGAGCCTGAGGTCAAGATAGCGACCATCCGGATCGCTGTCAGTCGCGCAGGTCATGTCGCTGAGGATCCGTACGTCAGTCTCGACAGTAAGATTCTCAGCACGAAGTAGATCACGAAGTTGTCTGTCTATGTGGGCGGCTACATCCGATGCGAACTGACGTTCCCCATGACCCATTGTCAACCCCCGTGTCGACTCATACCTTCTCGCACATCAATGCTGCCATCCTGCTGCTACTACCAATTGGCCCATAGTTCCAGGACGAAACCTCAAGGTCTTGCCCTGAGCTCCGCCCAGCCTCTCAGCCTGCCGAGTTCTCAGCCGGCATCGCGCGTTATCCCGGTGCGGTCCGGCCGGTCGGCGAGACAACTATACATCGTACTGGGGGCGCTCTCTGCTAGCTGGGATCTGCGAGCATCTCCAGGATGACCTTTTTCAGTTGGGGAACATCGTTTTCGATAATGCTCCAGACCAGCACAAGATCGATGCCGAGGTAGTCATGAACGAGAACGTTTCGGAATGCCGCGATCTTGGCCCATTCGACATCCGGGCGAGAAGCTGTGAGCCGATCGGAGAGGCGCTGCGCCGTTTCGGTCATCGTATGGAGGTTTCGAAGGACTGCGTCCTGGAGCGTGTGTGAAGCCAGGAAGGCATCTTTGCCCTGCCGAGAGTTCTCCTCCACTCGATGGATCATTTCAAGGATGTGCCGGAGATAGACCTCATCATCCTTCATAGGAGCACGGCCTCCTCAAGGACTTGATTCCGCAAGAGGGGATTGAGACCAGTCTCGGTGACAACGTCCACGCGGCGTCCGAGCAGGGCCTCGAGATCAAGGATGAAGCCAGCGGGGAACCAGGAGCTGGTCCTTGAGCCTGTAGTAACAAGCAAGTCAACGTCGCTGTCCCCGCTGTCCTCGCGGCGTGCGACGGATCCGAAGACCCGAATGGATGTAACCCCGTGCTTGGCCGCAAGTTCGAGGACCTGCTGACGTCTCTCATGTAGGTAGTCGAGAGTAGTCATGCCAATTCCCTCCATCGAGCGCGCGAATCCATTCTACTGGAGATTGGGACGTACGCAATCCCGATTCCAGGCCCACAAAAAGCATGTATAACCTATGGGTGAGCGGCGGGCCACCGGTCTCTGAGGCTGGCGCGCGCCGCGCTTCTTAGCGCGGTAAGTGCCAGCCGGGGACGCAGCCCCCGTCCGCTCCACCCGATGTTCCAGGGATTAGAACGTCAGCTTCGTGACGATCTAATCCTTGGCTGTTAGCTGTCAAGATCAAGCGACTCCACCAAATCATCGAACTGTGTTTCGGTCTCAACTATGCAGCTGGCACCATCGCGCCATGCGTTGACCATGATGGACTCCGAGAACCTGTCCTGCAGGAATTCGTCCATGCTCTTAGCGTCGTCCCTAGGTAGACGTTGCGATCGCTTCCTGGCTGACCCGAGGTGAGCGCAATAGTGGCTGATGACTCCTTCCCTAGTAGACGCGAATGCAACTTTGTACTTGAGTGCGGGTAGGTTATAATCTTTTCGTGACCATTCTGTCCGCATAATGCACTGGAGGGTCCCATGTTCCGCCATCTGATGCTTACCTTCCTGCTTCTTGGATTCGTCAGTGGTTTGACCCAAGCAACTGTCATTGACGTTCCCAGTGATCAACCCACGATCCAGGACGGAGTCGACTTTGCCAGTCCCGGTGACACGGTTCTCGTTGCCCCTGGGACCTACTTCGAACACGTGATGGTCGACGGGAAGAACATTGTGCTCACTTCGTTGTTCTCCACGACCGGAGACTCCTCTTACATAGCGACCACGATCATAGACGGCAGCCATATGACCCGGGGGGTGTCAATCATAGGCGGTGTCGACACGACTATGGTCCTTGCCGGATTCACGATACAGAACGGTCATTTAGACGGTGGTGGAATTGCCGTCGCCCAAGCCAATCCATCCATTGTGCACAACATTATTCAGCACAACGTGGGGTCAAGCTACGGTGGCGGCATATTCATTACTCAAGCGAGCCCGATCATTGAATCAAACGCGATCATTTCCAATTCAACTGCCCCTGGGGGCGCCGGAGAGGGCGGCGGGATCCTTTGCTTCGGCAACTCTCAACCCAGAATCTCTGGTAACGTCATACGGGACAACACGGCACCCAAGGGTGGCGGAATCGGTTGCGTGGCTTCATCCTCTCCAACGATCATTGGCAACATCATAGTTGATAATGATGCGGAGTATGGAGGCGGAATCTACTGCCACACATCGTCGCCAAGCATCGAGAACAATCTCATTGAAGCTGACTCGGCTTGGGCCTACGGAGGTGGGATCTTCCTGAACCAGTCTGATTCCGATGTTCGTGGCAATACTTTCAAAGGCAACTACGCGTTTATATATGGTGGCGGAATTTACGCCGTCGGCAATTCGGTCATCGATCTTGGTGGCAATGGAATATATGGCAACGGAGTCTTCTTCTATGGGGGCGCGATATACTGTGAGGAATGCGATCTGTCCATCATCGGCAACACTGTGCACGGAAACTACGCCAATTGGGCAGATGCCATTGCACTGTACAGTTGCGCGAGCATCATTCGGAACTCGATCATTAGTGGACACGAGTACGGCGTTGCCGTGGGCATCTCTGCACCCGTGACTTCAGAAGTGTCCTATTGTGACTTCTACGACAATGCGGGCGGGCACATCGACGGGAGCCCGGCAGGGTTTGGGGTGCTGATGGCCACCAACGCGAACGGTGATTCATGTGACACATATGCGAATATTTTCATGGATCCCCTCTACTGTGATCCGGGCGATGACGATTATGCCCTGGATCAGGCGTCTCCTGCTCTTGGTGCTGGACAGGGCGGCGCCAACATAGGCGCATTTGGTATAGGCTGCGGTTATTCATACGTGCCGAATGACGAGGCATGGCGTCCATTTCGGGCGACCTTGTCGCAGAACTACCCCAATCCATTCAATCCGGCTACGACAATCGAATACAGCCTTTCTACGAGCCGCCATGTAACACTCGATGTCTTCAACATTCTGGGCCAGCGCGTTCGAACATTGACAGACGCGCAGCAGTCAGCTGGTTCACATGCTGTTGTTTGGGATGGACGGAACGCGACCGGCCAGTCGGTGGCGACGGGTGCTTACCTCTACCGTCTCCGAACGGGTGAGTATGTCAAGACCAGCACGATGTTGCTATTGAGATAGAAGGAGAACGGAGTTGCCCATCCTGGGATGCCGGACATGACATCTCGCTCTTCCCGTCGTCACCATGCGCGCTGTTGTGTTCATGCCCATGGTACTGCTGGCCGCTGATGTTAGCATAGGAGCGCCGCCACTCTTCAGCTAACGCCGGGCATAACCTGCGATGCGTGAATGGATGAAGATGGCCGGCGAAGCCGGCCCTCCTGCACCTTGGCTACGCATCGTCTGGTTCATGCCCTTGTTGGGCAGCGATGGGTGCTTGATACCGGAGCCCGTCATACGTCTACCGGCTTCCGCGCCACTATCGCGAATTCGTGGGCTTCCGGATCCACGGTGGCGCCTGCGACGTCGCCGACAACATCGTTCACCACGAAGCCGCGACCCTCGAGCTCAGCACTCAGTGCTTCAACGGAGAAGTACTGCAGCCAGTTGTAGATAGTGCGCACTCGCCGCTCCTCAACAATGGTGTACTTGTCGAGGACCACCTTCTCGGATCCATACTTGAAGGTAGTCAAGAAGCCGAAGTAGGGCGCAGAGGACCAGAAGCCGTCAAGGAGGTTGTGCGCGTATGTGGCGTGTTCTTCCCTCGAATCAAACGCGCGGAGTGAATACACATCGAGCAGTACTGTTCCTCCTTCCTTGAGATGTACGAGGAACTTGTCCAGGAGAGCCCGCCGCTGGTCGGGGCTGAGGGCGCAGAAGTCGCACATGATCAGAGTGATCAAATCAAACCGTTTGTCTGATTCGAAGTCCAGGTAGTTGGAGCAAACATAGTCGATCGACATCCCGTTGCTCTGGGCACGCTCACGGGCGTACCGGAGCGAGCGCTCGGAGAAGTCGATGCCAGTGATGTCAGCGCCCGATGCGGCAAGACGTGTTGTGTACAGTCCGGGTCCACACCCGAAATCAGCTACGCTCTTGTTCTCGGCCAACCCGAAACGGCGGACAATCCAGGAGACGGACCTCTCGACGAACTCCGTGTTCCTGGAGGAGAAGTCGCTCGAGCCGTTGAGGTGATGGTCGAGCATCTTGGAGGACGTGTGCTCGTCTGTCCAGAGCTCTGCCGCAGTGTAGTGCTCAAAGAGAGCGGGGCGGCGGTTGATCTCCTGTAGCTGTAGATACATGTTCATTGTCATGATCTGACTTCCGTGCCTGCATTCGGTCTTCTTGGCTCTTGCCCAAGAACATGGCTTGAGGTTCGGTGTCAGGGCCTGGCACTACTCGACTGGTAGTCTGCCCAACGTATTGTCCGTTGCCGACATAATCCGCTAAACGTTGCGAGAGGACAAGAGAAGTTCTGGATAGTGCGATAGACATCGCGTGCAGGCGTTCATTATCCACGATACTGCCCACGCTGGCACCGTAAGCCCGTCGGTCATCTATGCATAGACAGAGGATTCTCAGCTGGAGGGGGACCTACCCGATCGTCAGGTTGTCGTTCTCGTCCTTGGTGACGTAGCCGCGCTCTTGACGTTGCGCGTTGATCGCGTTCTTTTGAGTGTACATGCGGTAGACGTCGTCGGCGGAGAGCCCCAGCACCTGACAGGCGCTTACCCAGAAGTGCAGGATGTCGACCAGCTCGACCTTGAGATTCTGTTCGTCGAACAGGTCGACCTTTGTGCGCCACCACTTCCAGTTGGTCGAATCGACCAGTTCGGAGATCTCCT
>JAUWTE010000022.1 GCA_030609765.1 Acidobacteriota bacterium | reverse complement strand
TCGTTCCGGTCAGACTCTCCGGGTCCGTGGGCATGACTCCAAAAGGGACCGGCACCGCTACGTGCGGTTGCCATAGCGGGGATATGTCTGCCTGCGGACCGGAGATGCCAGCCCGGGCCACCGCACGTGGCCTGATCAGAAGCCTGTCCGTCCCTGCGCCCGCGTAGCAGCGATCCGTTGAAGATCCCGGGCCCACGGTCCGCATCGATCATTGCGTTTCGTCGCGAGGGCGTGGAGAGACCGCGCAGGCTAGGCGCGCGCAGGGAGGGCGACGGAGGCGTACACGGAGTGTACGTCGAGGAGCCCGAGCAAGCGCAACGACGCCTGCGTGGATCGATCCACGGCCGCAGCAGAAACGCAATGATCGAGGCGGACCGAAAGAATGTGGCCCACGAACTGACGCCCGTGGGCCACGAGAACAGGCCTTCGTCCCCCCAGGGAAGCGGGCATTGGCGGGGGAAAACGCCCTTCCCCCCGAAGGTTTACAGCCTGTTTGTAGATCTTTGGAGCAAGTGACCTCGCTCCGGAAAATCACTCTATCCACGGCACATCTCAGTGTCAACTCAACGTCAGGGCGTTGGCAACAGAACAATTCGCTGACCCTCCTGTGCAAAAGGCACCGCCTCCTCCCGCCGACGCTCCAACCACTGAGCCCCACGACCGCGGTCGCTACTCATCGGTGCAAGAACTGATCATCAGCCCTTATCCGAAACCGCTAAGTTCCTATGAATAAAGGAGCTTTTAGAGATTCGTGAGCGTCCTGCCCTGCACACTAGGCAGTGCAATCTGCCGGAGGCGTTGATAGACGTACGCTGGCGCCAGCTTTGATGATGTTTTCCACAGGAGTTTTCCACACGTTCGGTGGAAAGCGTGTTCACCATCGGGCCCGAGTCCACCTTCCATGCCGCCCTCGGCCCGACTTTTTGCGCCGGTGCTGCGGTGTTAGGCTGTTCCTGTTCTCATGGGTTGCAGCCCTTCGCTCTCACTCTACCTCTCGGACGATTGCCGCAGCGCGCAGTCTCCGCAAAAAGGAGAGGGCACCACGATGTACGCAGATCGACTGAAGAATCTCGGTACGGAGAATGCTTTCAAGCTCGGGGACCACATCGTCGCGGCAACGGCCGCCGGCCTCGATGTGGTCAAGTTCAACCTGGGCGAGCCCGACTTCGATGCTCCCATGCACGTGGCCAAGGTGGGGATGGCCCAGATCGAGGCGGGCAACAGTCACTACACTAACCCCGCGGGCATCCCCGGCTTGCGACAAGCGATCGCGAACCAAGTCAGCGAGACGCGAGGTATCGACGTCGACTGGCAGCGGGTCATCGTCCATCCCGGGGCCAAGCCATCCATCACCTACACCTTGCTGACTTACGTCAATCCTGGCGATGAGGTGATCTATCCGAGCCCCGGCTTCCCGGTCTACGAGTCGTGGGTGACGTTCGTCGAGGCCAAGCCGGTGCCGTTGCGGATTCGGGAATCCGCAGGCTTCGCGCTGCGACCCGAGGATCTGGCGGAGCTGATCACCGACCGCACGCGGCTCATCATGCTGAACACGCCGTCGAATCCGTGTGGCGGAGTTGTCGGCGAAGAAGATATGGCCGCTATCGCCCAGATCATCGCCGAGAAGGCACACCCCGACTGCCGCGTCTTCACGGACGAGGTATACGAGTACATCGTCTTCGATGGGCTCACCCACTCGAGCATCATCAGCCAGCCAGGAATGGAGGAACGAACCATTCTCCTGTCGGGTCACTCCAAGACCTACGCGATGACTGGGTGGCGTCTCGGCTACAGCGTGTTGCCGACCGTCGAGGAAGCGGAGATCTTCAAGAACCTCAACATCAACTTCATCTCCTGCACGCCGCCGTTCATCCAGGAAGCGGGCCGCGAGGCGATCGAGAGCCCGCTCAGCGCGGGCGAGATCGCCAAGATGGTCGAGGCGTTCGATCGGCGACGGAAGCTCGTAGTAGAGGGCCTCAACGCCATCGACGGCGTCACGTGTGTGATGCCGAGGGGCGCCTTCTATGTGTTCCCGAACATCACGGGAGCATGTGAGAACGTCGGCGCGATGGAGGCCTTCGAAAAGATGTCGCCGGAGGAACAGGGCAAGTCCAGCCCCTCCACGCTGATGCAGATGTTCCTCCTCTATCGTTATGGCGTCGCAACGATGGATCGCCCGTCGTTCTGCAGGTTGGGAAGTGAGGGCGAGAATTACCTGCGCCTGAGCACGGCGACGGATGACGAGTCGCTCCTCGAGGGCGTGCGTCGCATCGGAGAGGCTGTCCACGATGCGGATGGTTTCGCCGAGTTCATCGCACAGGGCGTCCCGGCATAGCAGGATCTCAGAAGTTGCTCGGCCCCCATCCCGGAATCCGATGCCGGGATGGGGGTTTCTGTTCACATGGAAGAAGGCAGGCTGTGGCTGTCTATGAGCCCGCCGCATATGCCGAGCGCGTGGGCACCTGATCCTGGTAGAATCGCTCCCACTATCAGAGATCGATCTGGACCAAGCACAGAGCCGAGACAAAAGTGCGTTTTAAAGAATCCGAAATCAACATGGCGACAAGGCTGCGGTCATCGGGCTTGACCTGGGGGCCGGAGCCGGGTCACTACGTCTTTGACATCAATGGGATGATTCGGGCTGGATCACCATTTCAGGCCGGCATCTACTTGATCCACAGCGCCAACACATTCGAGGCGATGGCGGGTGGGCCAGATGAGCTCTTCGAGAACTTCGTATGGCTCCCGACTTGGGAGAACTGCAGATCTTGGCTGACGGAAAGAGGAGTTGGACCCGACGAGGTGTACAAGGGCTGGAAGGCGGGCGAGGCCGACGGCCTGACTGACAGAGAGTGCCTGTACACGCTCATACTGGAGATCCTGGAAAAACAAGCGGCAAGAAGGAAGTAGCCGGTTCGCCAGCGACAATCCCCACCCAAACAGAATGGTCGTTAGATTGAGCTTCGATAATCGCTACTCGTTGAGTTCGCCAGCTCGGTGCGCCGGGCGCATCGTGTTGCTCGCGGCCATGCTATTGCCTGCCTGTGGTGATCCTCCAGTGGTGCCGAGCCCCCTGCCAAGGTCACTCGGTGATGTCCGCGGTGTGATCGCCGTCTTCGAGGGGCTCCAGACCATACCCGAGGAGGTGGGAATCTACGGCCTGTGGATCTCCAGCACCGACAAGGTCGGCTTTTTGGGAACCTTCAACATCAATGAGAGCGGTCAGACCGTCGACAGGAACGGCAACCTCATCCCACGCTTCACGACGCCCGAGACCAACCTGGCGAAAGCCCTATCTGTGGTCGTGACCGTCGAACTGTTCAACAGCAATCCCGAGACACCCTCGGGCAACGTCATACTTCAGGGACCATTCAGCGAGGGAGTGGCCCGTATGAGTGTGCCAATACCGAGCGCGATTAAGAGTGCCGCTGGGACCTATCTGGTCCAGACGCCGACCGATGGGCCCAATACCAACGAGGCCTCGGGGATCTGGGCCATCGATGCGGAAGGCAACCCGACGTTGGACCTGTCGGAGGCCACGGCCGGATATATCTACGAGCATTTCATTTTCATCGAGGGTCGAATGATCATCATGGGCCGTTTCAACGTTGCCGATGAGCTCGACTCTATTAACCCCTACATTGACGATCTGTTCCCGCCGCCGGAAGTGCCCGGAGACGACTTTCTCAGGAATGACCCGGCCGGATTGGACTTCCCGACGAACCTGAGTGGATCGCGCCTGATCGTGACCCTCGAGCCTCGAGTGCTTGACCATATTTTCCCTTCACAGCTAGTGGTGCTCGAGGCGTTTCTGCCGCTCGGGTTGGTGGGAGGCGAAACGATTACGATGATCAACACGACCGCCAACTTCCCCACCGGCACAGTCATCCAGTTCTGACCAGGTGCCGCAGATGAACGTCATGAAATCATGTGCTGCTGTTATCGTCGCGCTGGCGTTTCTGATGCTCTCGCCCGCCGGCGTTCTCGCTGCGAGCGACGGGCAACAAGAGCAACAGCAAGACGTCCAGCCGCCCCCTCCTCCTGATCGAGTCGGAGGGGCGAGTGCTTCAGTGGTCGTCGGCTCGATCTTCGGCGCCTCGACCGCGGCCCAAGTCGGCGGGTCATTTGGGTATTCCTTCGGGTCCAGTGCCTCGATCGGCATAGAGGTGGAGGGGGATCTGACCTTTGGTCTGGATGGCAAGGTAGGTTCAGTCTTCGGGAGCTTCGTGCTGCAGACAGGAGCGAGGACCTCGAAAATCGTGCCCTATGCAACCATTGGAGTCGGCATGATGTATGCCAAGTTCGACCCACGCCAGGCCATCAAGGAAGAGCTGGAGGCGCTCGGCATCGTGATCGAGGAGGACACCGAGCTCGCCCCCGGAATCGGGCTCGGCATCGGCGTCAAGTATTACCTGAGAGAAGGTATGGCGATGAAGGGCGACTTCCGCAACTACTGGATGTGGCGCTCGATCCAGGGCGGTTTCAATGAGCACCTCTATACTCTGCGCCGTGTCGCTGGCGGGATCGTCTGGGAGTTCTAGCAGGCCGTGGTATCTCAACGAGTCGCGGCTGCGCTGGCGCAATTGAGCGCGATGACTGCATTGCACTTGATTCGAGCGCTCGACGTACCGCGCGAGCTCAGTCCCGCTGGCGAGGACGTGCGATTCCACGATCTGACCGCTGGATGAGCGCGACGATCTCGCTAACGTGCTCGGCACCATCACCTGTGAGTGCCTCGAGCCGATCCAACGCCTGCTTCAGACTGAGACCCGAACGAAACAGGATGTGGTAGGCAGCACGCAGCGTGTGCATCTGTGTCGTGCCGAAGCCGGCGCGCTGCAAGCCAACCCGATTGAGGCCCCTCGGTCTTGCAGGGTGGCCGTCGGCGAGGCAGAAAGGAATGAGGTCTTGCCGTACGGAGCTCGCCCCACCCACCATGACGAGCTTGCCGACCTGTATGAACTGGTGGACCAGAACGCTGCCCGAGATGAAAGCTCCATCTCCAACCGTGACGTGGCCGGCGAGGGTTACCCCGTTCGCCACCACCACTCGGTCGCCCAGGACGCATTCGTGCGCCACGTGCGAGGTCGCCATGAGCATGCAGTCGGCACCGACGCGCGTGACTCCTCCCGGCTCGACGCACCGGTGAACGGTGACATACTCACGAACGATGGTGCGGTCACCAATGGAAACGCCACTCTCCCCGCCTTCGTACTTGAGATCTTGCGGCACGCCTCCCAGCACAGCGCCCACCTCGATCGTCACTTGCTTTCCCACCGCAGTCCCGGGCAGGAGAACGGCATGGTGGCCAACCCGAGAGCCTGCTCCGACGGTGACTCCATCCTCGATGACCGCACCAGGGCCCACGATGACATCCTCGGCTAGCACAGCCCCCGGCGAAACGTGGGCGCTGGAGTGAATCGTGGGCATACAACCCTCCGAGTTTCGAGGTCTCGGCGAGAAAACATGGATCGCCGCGGAGATCCGTGGCTGACACTGAGCGGTAGCAAGACAGGATCCATTCTACCGAACCAGTGGGCCTATTGAGGACGGGACTCGACGGATTTCACGCTCGCAGACCCGGTGAATCGTCCCTGGAGCTTGCGATGCCCGCAAGACGGCTGACAGAGGTGGCCCCCGCATCACCTCTTGAAGGAAGTTACCCGGGAGGATTGGCAGCGACCGCAAAGGGCCGGGCCACCTGGGTCAAGCGCCCACCGGGCCAGCCACCGGCCGAAGACTTTGAGCGAGGGGTCCCCTGGTTAATCTCCCCTTCCGTCCAACGGTCGTCCCGACTGGCGAGCCAGCCCGGTGGGCGCTTGACTGCCCGGCCCTGTAGTTAGCAAGTTCGATGCCAGGTGTCGCCACCGCGTGGCGGTCCCGTGAAAAAAAGAACACATTCCTTGCCACAGCCTTGCCAGGCAAGGATTTCAGGGGGGGAGCTCCGGCGGCAGCAACCGGCGCGCACTCGGATTCCAGCTGTGCACCGGCCGTCGGTTAGCCGACAAAACCGCGACGTCCTGGCGTCACTGACCGCATTTCGACAGCATGATTGGCTACTGGGATACGCTGCTGAAGGAGCCGCCCAACCGGCTCAGGCGTCGTCGAGCCCGTACTTGCGCAGCTTGTGGTAGAGGGAGGTGCGAGGAATACCCAGCAACTGCGCGGCGCGAGTCTTGTTGCCGTCAACCGCTGCCAACACCCGGGTCAGGTGTCTCTCGATTTGAGCGTCGAGATTCCAGTTGTCAGGTTGGCGTGCGGGCGCTGGCGTTCCCGTCTCGTCAACGGGGCTCATTTCGGCTTCGACCTCAACGTCCTCAATGCGAGGGTTTCGTTCGGTGCACTCGCGGATCTCCCTGGGCATATCTGCGAGTCGAATTACGGGGCCGAAAGCGAGGACGGCCGCTCGGTGCACAGAGTTCCGCAACTCCCGCACGTTGCCCGGCCATGGATATGCCGCCATCTTCTCCAATGCTTCCTCAGAAAATCCATCGGGCCCCTCGCCGTTCTCCCGGCGGAAGGCTCGAAGGAAATGGTCGGCCAGCAAAGGAATGTCCTCAGTCCGATGACGTAGGGGAGGAACTCGGATGTCGAAGACATTGAGCCGATAGTAAAGGTCCTCCCGGAACCGGCCGTCTTCGACGAGCTTGCCGAGATCCTGATTGCTTGCGGCAATCACCCGCACGTCCACTCTGCGGGAATCTCGGTCCTCTCCGACCTTCTGAACCTCACCATGCTCCAGAACCCTCAGCAGCATGACCTGAAGCCTGGGACTCATCGAATCAACCTCGTCGAGGAACAGGGTTCCGCCATCGGCAAGCTCCAGCTTCCCGGCTTTGTCGCGATGAGCTCCAGTGAACGATCCGCGCACGTGGCCAAACAGCTCCGAAGCCAGGAGGTCTTCCGCGAACGCGCCACAGTTGACAATCAGAAGGTCGCCACCGCGTCGCCGGGAGAAGTAGTGGATGGCGTGCGCGACCAATTCCTTGCCGACGCCGCTGTCGCCGGTCAGCAGTACGGGCTCACGGGTGGGTGCCACCCTCTTGACGAGCGACTCGATCCTCCGAATAGAGTTAGAGATCCCGATGATTTCAACGTTGTAGCCGCGCCTGCGCGAATACTCTGACAACCACTGTCGCGAAACAAAGACCGACACCGCGCTGGCCAGATCTTCGATTCGCTCCTGGTGCTCTGCCGTATAGTGACCACGCTTGACGGACTCGACCGACAGGACCCCGATCGGCTCTCCCTGCAAGCGAATTGGAACCGCCAGGTTCGCCTCTGAGCCTTTGAAGGCCGGGAAGTAGTAAGGATCGTCAGCGACGTCGTTGGAAACGTACGACTGATTGTGCTGGTAGACCCACGTAATGATGCCGGGCGATTCCTTATCGAGCTCGAGGAGATTGGGTAGGTCGGTGACCAGCTCACCCTCCTCGTGCGCTGAGACGACTCGGAGATCGTCGTCGTCCTCCCGCTCGATGATGTAGATGCTGCCGTAGTCACTCTCGGTGAGGCGACGAGCGACGTCGATAAAATCCCCCATGATCGCCTTGATGGTCTGGTCCCTAGGCCAGCCCTCCAGGCAAATCTTCTGCAGGAGATCACGTGAAAGTGGCGCATCTTTGAGCATCAAAGACATTGTATCGACCCCGAGGGGTGTCGGACCACGGTCACGCCGAAAGACGGCGACTGACCATCGACCGTCACCCGCGGCGTACTATCGCTGCCGAAGTGCGCCTTCCCGACGGATTGTGTCGGCAAGCGAGACATTCGTTGTGGCACGGTCGAAGCGGATCTGTTCTTGCTCTGGCAGCCAGTGCAGGATCCAATCATCGATGAGATTGTGCCCCAATGTCGCGCTGGGAGCGACTCCGCCCGCCGACGCCCAGACCTCCAGCGGCGAGATTTCCCATTCGACCTCACCACTCCACCCGCCCATCTGCAGCCTCCCGCGGGGTGCGGAGCTGCCCAGGTCGTGCTCCGGGTCAAGCATCGACCTCGTTGCGGGATCGAGCCCCATGGCAAGCCGCTCACCGGCAACTAGCGGGTAGACGAACACCTGGACGGTAAGAGCCTGGTGGACGAGACGAGCGTTGAGCCAGGCGACAGTAGCCGGAATCGAGCCGCCAATCTTCCGGTGCACATCATCGCCCGCACTCGCGGGTCCGATTACCATAACCGGGCCATCGAGAAGCAAGCTCCAGCGCGCCGTGAGCAGGAGATCGAATGCCAGGACCCCGTCAACACCGTCCGGCGGCTGGCCCACACCGATGACGGCGTTTCGGAGCCGGGCTCCTCCAAACCGCAGGTCGGGACATGCGGCCTGCAATAGATGAGGCTGGTGCCGGTGCGTGGTCCCCTCAGGATATTCCAGGGTCCGAGTAGCTGCGAGACCGCCCGAATGCACCACCAGCCCGCCCGCCTCGGCAAGCTCAGGGGAAATCATGCTCTGCCGAGCCGCCAGGTCGAGGAGTAGCAGACCTTCCGCGCCTCCTACGCGAACAGGCACGACGAATCCCCCATCGAGGGTGTTCTCGAGATCGACAACGGCGGCCTCGCCGCTCCACTCCAATGGGGCCCCCTCCACATCGGCAACTGCCGCCGCCATCGCCGCTGCCACGCGAGCGAGCATCGCGTCCGTCTCGATCCGGCTCCAGGCCTGCAGATGCAGTTGTGTCTGGGCCAAGTCACCCGAACGCCACGCGGCGCTTGCCATAAGAGGTAGCGCCCAAGCCTCGGCCTCGGGGCTCCCAGATGCGCCCGACAATAGCCTCTTGGCCGTGTCCCACTGCCCGGCGCTGGCCCGCACTGTGGCCAGTCCCACGTAGGCTTCGGCCAGGTCAGTCCTCGCCGCCCGGCGAAAGCGAGCCTCCGCCTCGGTAATCTGCCCGTTTCTCCACATCGCCTGGCCAACCAGCGTCTCCGTCAGGCCGCTGGGATAGTTGCGCGCAAGGTAGAGCGCCTCATCGAGAGCCTCATGAACACGGTTCTGCCGCAGCAACGAGCGAACCTGCTCGACGCTGGGCCCGAACGCCGCCAACTCGGAGTCGGGCATTCCAGGAAGCGCCGAGCAGCCAGCCAGGAGAGTGAGACAAATCCAGGCAACGCAGTGACGGATACTGGATGGCTTTAACGTGCTCACGTTTTCATGATTATGAACAGGTGGTATATTCATCCGAACAGGGGTCTCCATGAAACTTCGTAACTACATCACACGCTGGCAAGAATTCCGCGATTGGTCGCTCGACAACCGGCCTGAGATCGTGGGAGAGGTGGAGCATCTCGGCAAAGAGCTACGGCATTCCATTGAAGCCTACCGCCGGGCCGCGGGCCCTCAAGAGCGCCAGGTCACGATGGACTCTATCAAGACCGCCTATGACCGCGTCGTCGAGTGGCATATGCGTGAGATTATCGAGAAGCTTGACGGCAGAGCAATCTAGGTAAAAGCGCTCCCCCTACGCTGCCAGTATTGACTCATCTTTCACAGATCACCGGTGGAGTGTCAATTCCTCCGCCTATCCTTTTGTGTGTACTCGACCCGAGGCGAGGTCGAGAGCCCGGGTATCCCGCCGGTTGACAACGCCACCTCGACGGCTGGACTATGGGGCCAGGGCGAAGCACATGTGGTCCGATGATTCGGGCTGGACCGGGGGATAGATCATGGCCGAAATCACCCAGACGGGGCAGGATCGGCGCTCGTACGCGCGCACTCCTGTAGCGCTATCTCAGGGCCTCGAGGTCGGGCTCTATGGCTTCGACGAGAGCGGACAACGCATCGACGCAGTGGGCGTGGCTGTGAACTTGAGCCGCGGGGGGCTGCTCGCCAGGACCGACGTGCAGCTGAGCTCCGAGTGGCCCTGTCTCGGACACTTCCGTGGAGCCGGTGACAGGATCATTCCGAGGTATGCCCCGGGAAAGGTGATCCGTCTGGGTGCGGATGAGGACCAGTTCCTCGTGGCGCTGGAGTTCAGCTCGCCGCTGGCGATCGTAAACCTGCCCGAGTCGGTCCGCCGTTCCTGAGCCCAACGGGGAGCCTGCGTCGGCGGCGTGGCTCACACCGTTTTCGCGAGATCTCGTACGGCATTCTCGAGCCGCTCCGCCAATGCTCTCAACTGCTGCCGGCGCGTGAAGCTGAGCTCTGCTCCCACCTCGCGCTCGAGGTCCCGCAGGGCGACGGCCGCCTCACCCATCAGTTCCTGCGTCTCGGTGCTGATCTCGGAAGCCGGAGCTGAAGTTGCCCTGCCGCGATCGAGGGGTGCTCGCGGTGACCCTGCGGATCGCGCCGTGGCTTCGTCATCCGGCTCAGGCCCACGTGATTGGGATCCCACCCAAGACTCCAGTTCAGCCGGATCGAAGCGAACATTGAAGCCGATCTTTCGGTATGGAACTCGTCCCTGTCTCACCCACTCGTAGAGGGTCTTCGGGCGAATGCCCAGGAAATCAGCGGCTTCGT
Source organism: Acidobacteriota bacterium (assembly GCA_030609765.1). Classification (GTDB taxonomy): domain Bacteria; phylum Acidobacteriota; class UBA890; order UBA890; family UBA890; genus CALAKE01. Next base: position 4,761 of record JAUWTE010000022.1, on the reverse strand, counting down.
CGACACGCCAGAGCGCCATCCAGATTTATCCGTCCGGTTTTCAGGGAACCGATATCGTGAACTTATCGATGCGGGGAACAGGTCGATCGAAAGTCACGCTACCGCTTCCAAGACACCCCTTCAAGCGGCCTGGTGAAGCGGCTGGGATCATTGCCCGCGCCCTTTGCTCTGGTCTCGACGGTGCCGAGCCTCACCGGAATCGCTGTCTTGGTCATAGCTGCGTACCCGACGATGTGTTATCTCAAGTGACGACTCAGGCACGCTTCTCATTAGCGGGCTTGCCTCCATTCGTGATCCGCCAGGGCAACACCCCACGGACAGCCGGTCATGGAAAGACGTCGAGAGCTCAACACCGACACCCAGCACATTGTCAATCTGTCGGCCTATGTGTGGGCCCTCGAGTGGCTGGGGTCGGTGCGTGAGGCCAGGATTCTCGACGCAGCATGCGGGGCTGGCTTCGGCAGCTATTCGGTCGCGGAATCGGCGGAATGGGTGGTCGGAGTGGATCTGTCAGTTTCTGCGATTATCGAGGCAGGAATCCTCTACCGTAGATCCAATTTGAGCTTCGCCGCGATGGACTGCTCGAGGTTGGGGTTCCATGACGCACGGTTCGATGCCGTGTTTTCGTTCGAGACCATCGAGCACGTTTCCGACGATTATCAGTATGTCGGTGAGATTGCCCGAGTTCTTCGGCCCGGGGGCAGGCTGGTACTTTCGACGCCACGGGCGCCGTTCCAGGGAGCAGTCCCGGAGAACCCTTACCACGTGCGGGAATACACCTGGGGCCAACTCGAGGAGCTTCTCGCTCCCCACTTCCAGTCGATCGTTCGCTTCGGGCGCCGTCTTGGCCCTCGCCTGGCTCGAGTCGAGGAGGATCTGGATCGAGTCCGCCGCCTGGCGCCTCCCAAAGTGCGGCAGATCGTGCCACGGCGACTTCGCCACGTGCTCGGCTCGATGATCTCGAGGTCTCGCGGCGGAGTTGGCCTCGAGGAGGTGACTGTTGATGACGTTGAGTACGTCGAAGGGCTCGAGGAAACCTCCACGCTGTTAGCGATTTGTCAACGCCCCTGACACGCCATATCCGGCGCTAGGCGAGCAATCAGACGCCTTGTCGTCCTCTACTCTGGCCCTTTTCCCTGTCCAATTATGTCTTTTTGCGCCTCGGAATGTGGCAACATATACACTCTGTGGATGGTGGTGTGGGCTGCTGGCGGTGGCGGCCTACCGGTCGGGGGCACTCCTGACGAGTTCAGAGACCGGCTATGAGCATCGATCCAGGAGATTACGTAAGCTACTGGCACCTCGAGGGCAAGCCCTTCGAGAACGTGCCGAATCCCGAGAGCTTCTACCTCTCTGAGAGCCACGCATGGGCCCTGAACCTACTTACTTACGCGGTTCAGGAGCACAAGGCGGCGGCACTTCTCACCGGAGAGTACGGCAGCGGCAAAACAACCGTCATCCGCGTTCTCCTCAACAAGATCGATCTCGAGCGCTATGCAACCGTCCTGATCAACTACCCCCTTATGGAGGGAGAGGCGCTCTTCAGGCACATCCTGGAGCAGCTCGATCATCAGCCACCGCATGCGGGAGCCGACAAGTCGGAGCTCTACGGCATGCTCGGCAACTGCTTCATCGAGAACGCACGCAAGGGGCTTCACAATCTGGTGGTTTTCGACGAGGCGCAATCGCTGCCGCTGGATTCCATGTACGAGGAGCTTCGATTGCTGCTGAACTACCAGCTCAACGATCGCAATCTGGTCACCCTGCTGTTGGTGGGTCAAGACGATCTATGGAGTCGCGTTTCGAAAATGCCTCAGCTCGCGCAGCGCTTCGCGGTGAAGTGCAGGCTCCAGGAGTTCGACCTTGAGCAAACAACGACCTATATCATTCACCGCTTGGAGCTCTACTGGGGTAATGGGCAAATGTTTTCCGATCCGACGCTGGAGGCCATTCACCGTAATTCGGCCGGTATCCCGCGGCGCATCAACAATCTATGTGACCTGGCCTTACTCATGGGATCTCAGCAGGGGGTCGAGGTGGTCGGCCCCGAGCTGATCGAGTCGATCTGGGTGTGAGATGGTGAAGCTCCTGGAGCTAGTCAAAAGCCACGACGAGTTCAAGAATCAAACGCCATCGCCCCCTCCTGCCCACACTGTCCCGCCACCGATGTCATGGGACTCCCCCAGCGAGGTAGCAGCCGTTTTCGAGCCTGGCACTGCTGAGGCCACGGAGATCTACGACAGGGTCATGGACCAGGTGTCGCAGCTTTTCGAGGCTGCTGCCATGGACACGATCTCGCCGGGGAGGCTGAGAACTGAAACCGCCAAGACCGAAGAGGTGGCGGCAGAGTTGGCCCGGGCACCCCACGAGGGCGAGGCGCTCCTCGTGAAGGCCCTGGGAACCTACCCAGAGGGTAAGGGCTTTGTCGTTCCCCACTCTGCCAACGTGGCGATACTCGCGGCTTATGTCGGGCTTTATCTCCGCTTGGGTGAGGACAGGCTGACCGACACCTGCCTGGCGGGCCTGACCCACGACATAGGCAACGTCAAGCTCTCCTCCGGACTCCTTTACAAAGAGGGGCCGCCGAACCCACAGGAGTGGAGCGAGCTACACAATCGGCCCGAGTACAGTCGCGAGATTCTCGATTCGCTGGGGGACCGCTACAGAGCTGTGGCGGAAATCACCCACCAGGTCTATGAGCGTCTTGATGGCAGCGGATATCCTAGGGGCATCGAGGGTAAGCAGATCTTGCTCGAGGCACGGATTCTCGGGGCGGTGGACTTCTTCGAGACTGTCGTCCACTCCCGACCCTACAAGCACACGAGCGCGGGAAGTGTAAGCTACGGACTTCAGACCCTAATTGGCATGGCTGATCAATTCGGCCCAGATGTGTTGAAGGCGCTGGTGCGGAGCGTCGGTTTGTTCCCCGTCGGCACATACGTGCATCTCAGCACGGGCGAGATCGCCCTGGTTCTCAGAGGGAGCCGAGTCAACCCGATGCGGCCTATGGTCGAGGTGGTTTTTGACCAGAAGAAGCGGCGCTCTGAAGCTCGCAGGCAAATCGACCTGGTGGCGTCGCCTCACCTCTACGTGTCCAGGCCGTTGTCCATCCCCGATCTGGTTGAGTTGCAGCTCGTCGAGGCACCCCAAGTGGCCAACGATGAGGCGGTCGGTGAGGCAGTGACAGGCGATGAGTCCGGCGCAGGATTCTCCACTGACACCACAAGAGCACCCGAGTAGGAGGCCTCTTGTCCGACATGCGAAGTCGACACCGAGTCGGTGGTCTGGGGCGTTACTCTGCGGCCAGCCCCTGGAAGCGTGCGATCGCTCTGTTGCTCGTCGTGCCGCTTACATTCTCCGGATGCCTGGGCTCGGGCCAGAAGGCGCCTCAGGGTAGCCAGGAGGAGATGCTTCAGCAGTATCAGGAGCAGTATGAGGAGCAGCGCTCGGACGCCGGGACCGACGCGGCGCGGGACGAGGCGACAAGCATTGAGGCTCCGCAGGCAACCACACCAGAGCAAGATGCCAACAGTCAGAAGGTGGTTCTTCGTGATGGTATGGCGCTCCCCGATAGTCTGCAGCGTGGACCGGGGCGGAACTCGACATTCAAGATGGTCGAAGGAGTACCAGAGTACCGTATCGGCGTTGGTGACATGCTGAAGGTAACCAGCTATATCGAGCCCCAGCCCACTGAGGCTTCGTTGCCCGTCCAGCAGGACGGTACGATTTTCTTTCCCCGCTTCGATCTGGGCTACCTTCAGGCTGCTGGGCTGGCGCCATCCGAGCTTGCCCGGATCCTGATCGACAGAATCCGAGAGTATGTCCCCACAGCTCACATCGATGTCGAGGTAGAAGAACACGGGGCGTGGCAGGCCACCCTCGCGGGGGAAATCCAGATCAGGACGCGGCCGGAAACCGGTCCGGGCAGGTTCCCCCTGCGGGGACGAACAACAGCGTCCGAGTTCATCTTCTTGCACGGGGGGCCGACCACGAGCGCGACCCTCTCCGACGTGCGAGTTGTACGCGAGGGCGTCACGATCCACCTCGACGTCACTGGCGCTCTGCTTGCAGAGGGTGGGGGGCAGGATCTCGTACTGGATTCGGGGGACTTCGTGATGGTGCCCTCCGAGCTGGAAGGGACCGAAATCTACTACGTCCTCGGGGAGGTGAGCCGACCCGGGACATATCCCCTGGGCGCGGGCATGAATGTGATGGACGCCATCGCTCTGGCCGGGGACCTCACTCAGTGGGCCGAAATCCCGGCCATCTTCATTGGGAGACGGCTGGAGGATAGTGGCCAGACCGTCCCGGTCAACGTGTCGACAATCGTTGCTGGGGAAGGGCTGAGCGATGACATGGTTCTCCGCGCCGGTGATTTCGTAATCGTGCCGCGGAGAACCCCGACGTTTTGGGACAGGGCCAGGGATTGGATTGTGCTGACGACCTTGGTCGTCAATATACTTGTCATTATTTGGTACGCGGGCGGACGCCAATGACCTTTGCGTCGCTGAGATCGACCTGATGCAGTACGAGCCTAACCTTCGCGACTACCTACGGATCTTCCAGAAACGCCGGTGGATCATTATCCTCATGCCGGTGCTCGCCGGCCTGATGGGGTATGTCTTTGCTCCCGTTCCGAGCGTCAGCTATGAGGCCAGCGGGAGGATTCGTGCCACCAAGCGCGTTGTGCCCTCACAAGCTCTTCTTGATGCCTACTACTACTGGGAAGAGGGCAGCGCCCTAGCGACGCACGCCCAGGTG
>JAUWTE010000419.1 GCA_030609765.1 Acidobacteriota bacterium | reverse complement strand
GTACTTGTGCCAGTGGCCTTTCCCAGATGTTCTCGAACAGGTTGGTGTCTCCAAGGGGACTTGACGATTTGTACCAGGTTGAGATTCGCGGGGAGACGCGCCTAGCGACCTGACCCGCACAATCCAGGCGCCAGTCTCCTTGCAGAGAGGTCTTTAACGTTCTCCAACCTCGAGCTCCGGCGCTCCAGCGCCTCTGGAGGCGCCTGTGCGAAGGGTACCGCTCTTTCGTCGGTAGATCAGACTCTTGCGGATCGCCTTGGCGGCACCAAAGTCGACAATGAAGGCGAGAATGTTCAACTCGGCGACGGAAGAGGAAGCGCGGGCCGACGGGGGCGTTGCGGCAAGGATCCCGTGGGAAGTGCCATAAGATCGACAACGAAGGATCCTCATTGATGAAAGCTCCGCCGTCTCTCCGCCATCCCCTTATCGAGTGGGGAGTCGTACTGATCCTAATGTCTTGCCTTTACATGCGGGGCATCGATCAGATCGGTTTCCATCGCGATGAAAGCCACTGGATCGCCACCAGCGCCTACTTCGAAGCAGCTCTCGATGCCGATTTCATCCAGCCTGAGTGGATTACCACCAACCAACTGAGCCCGGGGTTGAAGCGATGGTTCCTATCCAAGATCCCGACCGGCCTGGGGCCGCTGGAACCACCTAATGACACCTGGGGAACTTACTACTTCACTCTCACCCAACCGCCAGTCGCACGTTACAACATCGCCATCGGGCGGCGACTTTGTGGCTACACAGTGAAAGACCTCAATCCCCCCTGGAGGTTCCGAATCAGCGAGAGCGAAAACCTGGCGGCTGGCAGTATGCCCGCCAGGGGCTTACTCCATTCGGCGCGGGCCACCATGGCGGTATTGAGTATCGCCAGCGGGATGATCTTGTTCGCGTTGGTGTCTGCAAGCGCAGGGAGGATGGCAGGCTGGATCTTCATCGTTCTGTACGCTGGCTCGCCCTATCTCCTGGTCCATTTGAGACGTGCCATGGGCGATCCGTCCTTGTTGTTCTTCACTTGCCTGGCAATGCTCACGGGCGTGTTAGCTCTGCAAACCTGGGAGAAGACGCAAAATCGCGCTTGGCCGCTCTTCTGGTTGGCTCTGATGGGATTCTGTGCCGGATTGGCGGGGGCTTCCAAGTTGAATGGGTTGGGCCTCGCCGGGGCCGGTGTGGTTCTGGGGTGGTTGATCGCCCTACACCCGAAGGGCTTTGCCACCCGCTCAGAGCGACTGACCTTCGCTTTCGCTGCATCACTGGTGGTGATGATGGCGACAGCCCTCACATTCATCGCCGTCAACCCGTTTCTGTACCCGAACCCATTGGCAAGAACCAGAGCTATGTTCATGCTGCGCATCTCGGAAATGAGTAGCCAGAGTCAAAACCCGTTGTGGGGCATGAGCGGTCTCGAACAGCGTCTGGCAATCATCCCGCGGCGTATTCTCGAGGATTACGCCTTGATTCACTCTGGTCTGATCAATGCGCTCTTGGGAAGTGTGGGCCTGGCCTACCTCGTGCGGTCGGCGTGGCAATGGCTTATCGGCAAAGGCGGCTCTCCCGCCAGCCCGGTGCTACTCATGGTGGCATGCGTCAGTGTATTGCCCGCGCTGACGACACCGCTCGACTGGGACCGCTATTACCTCTTTCCGATCGTCTTTCTATCTGCGTTGATCGCCATTGGGCTAGGCAAGAGCCTGACTGAGCTCTTTCGACAGTTTCGATCTGAATCGCCGCCATCCTGACTTGACGGAAGACTCCCTGCCAACGCCATCTCGAGATGGCGCTTGGCACCTGGGAACCTCCCTTCTGGAGTACAAATACAAGGAGATGCGCGAGCTCTCGACGGGCAACATCGGCACGGATGGCACGAACGTGTCGTAGAGGTTCCTCGGCCTCACTTCCCCAATACAAGGCCGTCAGACAAGCCTGGTCTCGACGCCGTGTAGTACCCGATAGTCACCCATGGCAACACTCGACCCAGGTGCCACCTAGTGCTAACTGATTGAAAACAAATGGTGTCCCCAACGGGAACGGGCCGCTGGAATACCCCAATAGATAAGTGGTTTCCGGTGGACGAGACTCGCCGAGTGGCCTGATGTCCAGCTCGCCCATGTATTTCAGTCTCGCGAGCGGGCCGGCTGCGGCCTTGGCGGTCCCTCTACTCACCCCAAGAGCGAGACTGGTACTCTTGGGCTTGGAATTGAATCTCCTATCCCTATGTTTCGTCTCTCTTTGTGGGCAAAAAATTGTTGAAGCAGGTGGTTGGGCCCAGCACACAACGTTTTCAGGCCATCACCAGGACAAATATCGCAAGCCAGCCGGACTGGCAGCTGATCTCTCCGGCCGACCGGGAGGCGATTCGGGTGGTCTCCGAGGTTTTTCCCTTCCGCACCAACCGTTACGTGCTTCGCGAGCTGATCGACTGGAATCGAGTGCCTGCCGACCCTGTCTTTCAGCTGGTTTTTCCTCAGCGGGGCATGCTCAGATCGGCCGAGTACGAGGCCGTCAGATCAGCGCTGGAGGGGAGGGCTTCCCCACAAGCCCTTCGCGAGCTGGTCACCGAGATCCGATTCAAGCTCAATCCGCATCCTGAGGGGCAGCTGACTCACAATGTGCCGACGCTGGCTGGCCGTCCGCTGCCAGGTCTCCAGCACAAGTACCGGAAGACCGTTCTCTTCTTCCCCGCTCAGGGACAGACCTGTCACGCGTACTGCACCTACTGTTTCCGTTGGGCCCAATTCGCCGGGATGCCCGAGTTGAAGTTCTCGGCTTCCGGAACCGACGACCTAGTGGAGTATCTGAGGTCTGATCCTGACGTCACCGAGGTGCTGGTAACTGGGGGCGACCCCATGGTCATGAAAGCCCGCGTCCTTCGCCGGTATATCGAGCCGCTGCTGGTGCCCGAGCTGGAGCAGATCCGCAATCTTCGAATCGGCACCAAGGCGATCAGCTATTGGCCTCAGCGCTTCGTCTCCGACGAGGATGCCGATGACTGTCTCCGCCTGTTTGAAGAGATTGTGGCGTCGGGGCGACATCTTGCAGTGATGGGTCACTTCAGCCATCCGGTGGAGCTGGGAACCTCCGTGGCACGACTTGCAGTGCAACGCATCCGGTCTACGGGTGCCGAGATCCGCATCCAGAGTCCCCTGATTCGGCACATCAATGACAGCCCCGAGGTCTGGTCGGAACTCTGGCAGCAGGGGGTCCAAATGGGGCTCGTCCCCTACTACATGTTTGTCGAAAGAGACACGGGTGCCCGTAGTTACTTCGAGGTCCCCCTAGCTGGAGCCCTCGATATCTTCTCCAACGCCTACAACCAGGTCTCCGGTCTCGCCCGCACGGTCCGCGGCCCCATCATGTCGGCCTTTCCGGGCAAGGTGCGGATCGTTGGTACGGCGAATCTGCAGGGCGAGAGAGTGTTCGTACTGGAGATGCTCCAGGCGCGCAACCCAGACTGGGTCGGTCGACCCTTTTTCGCGCAGTACGACCCGTGGGCAGTATGGCTCGATGACCTTAGACCGGCCTTTGGCGAACAGAAGTTCTTCTTTGAAGAGGAGCTCGCCGAAGGCTCTTGATAGGACCCTCACTCCCGAGCGTCCCGCTGCGGTCGCAAAAAGGACCATAGAACTCGCCAAAGCTCAGCAGTCGGCCCCGGCCTAAGGGAACAGCTCAAAGGACGCCTGGAGGACACCCAGCGCTCCTCGGACCGACCTGCAGTCCTGCCTGGCAGTGATGGTGTCCCCAAGGGGACTTGTCGAT
>JAUWTE010000208.1 GCA_030609765.1 Acidobacteriota bacterium | reverse complement strand
CGATGGATGGTGTGGTCGCGGAGCGGCGGAAATCGGCGCGCGATTCGCTGTTGTGCCGGGAAAAATCACTGTGCGGCTGCACTGACCCGGAGCTCCCGGCTGTTTGACCCCCTCAACAGACCGGTGCTAGCATCGAGTCATCCTGCGGGGGATCTTTCGCAGCGGGAAAACCCGCCTCTGCATTATCCGGAGCTTGCTCTCTTCAAGCGCTCCACTTCTCTTTCTGGGGAAATCATGGACAGCAATACCAACAGTGGCTCAGATGCCGTTCGTGTACTGATTTTGGGCGCCGCGGGGCGCGACTTCCACAACTACAACCTCTTCTTCCGCGACAACGCCGACTACCAGGTAGTGGCCTTCACTGCCACGCAGATCCCGGATATCGATGGTCGCAAGTACCCGGCGGAGCTCGCGGGCGAGCTCTACCCCGAGGGCATTCCGATCTTTGCGGAGGACGACCTCGAGAAGATCATCGTCGACGAGAAGATCGAGCAGGTCATTCTCGCCTACAGCGACCTCTCCTACGACACGGTCATGCACCTGTGCTCGAGGGTCAACGCCGCGGGCGCCGACTTCCGCCTCATGGGCACCGACCTGACGATGGCCCCTTCGACGGTCCCCGTGGTTTCCGTTTGTGCCGTGCGTACCGGTTGTGGCAAGAGCCAGACGACGCGCCGCGTGGTGGAGATTCTGCAGGGTTGGGGCAACAAGGTCGTGGCCATTCGCCACCCCATGCCCTACGGGGATCTGGTGGCCCAGCGCGTGCAGCGCTTCGCCGTCCTGGAAGACCTCGACAAGCACGACTGCACGATCGAGGAGCGCGAAGAGTACGAGCCCCACATCGTGAGTGACGTGGTCGTTTACGCCGGCGTCGACTACGAAGCCATTCTTCGGGAAGCCGAGAAGGAAGCCGACGTCATCGTTTGGGACGGCGGCAACAACGACTTCTCCTTGATCAAGTCCGACCTGGAGATCGTGGTCGCCGATCCGCATCGACCCGGCCATGAGGTCAGCTACTACCCCGGCGAGACCAACCTACGTCGCGCCGACGTCGTCGTGATCAACAAAATCGACACCGCCGACCATTACGGCGTCGAGACGGTTCGCGACAACATTCGCTCCGTTAATCCCGATGCGATGGTCATCGATGGCGCCTCGCCGCTGTTCGTCGATGATGGCGACCAGATCACCGGCAAGAACGTCCTCGTGGTTGAGGACGGCCCGACACTGACGCACGGCGAGATGGCCTACGGCGCCGGCTTCATGGCGGCAGTCAAGTACGGGGCGGCTGACGTCGTCGATCCGCGTCCCTACGCGGTCGGCACCATTGCCGCTACCTATGAGAAGTACCCGTCGACGGGCGATGTTCTCCCCGCGATGGGCTACGGCGCCGATCAGACGAAAGAGCTCGAGGAGACCATCAATGCAACTCCCTGCGACCTCGTCATCATCGGTACGCCGATCGACCTGCGCCGGATTATCAACATCGATGTGCCCGCCGTGCGCGTAACGTACGAGCTGCAGGAAATTGGAACGCCGACTCTCGAGACTCCACTGAAGGAGTTCTGTGAGAAGCATGGCGTCAAGAGCGGCTAGCTTTGGCTGAGAATTCTTTGTCACTAGCCGATGACCCCGCCGGGCGCAGTGTCCGGCGCACCGTGCTGGACAATCACCTGACTCTGGTGACCGAGGAGATCCCGAGCGTGCGGTCGGCCGCGCTCGGGATCTGGATCAAGATCGGATCGCGGTTCGAGGCTCCAGCACAGGCCGGTATCTCGCATTTCATCGAGCACATGTTGTTCCAGGGCACTGAGCGTCGAAGCTCTCGGGACATTGCCATTGCCACCGACTCCATGGGCGGGCAACTCGATGCCTTCACCACGAAGGAGAGTGCTTGCTACTACGCCAACGTTCTCGACGTACACCTACCCGATGCGCTCGAGTTGCTCTCGGACATCGTGCTGTATCCGCGCTTCAGTGCGGAGGAAATGGAGCGCGAGCGCGGGGTCATTCTCGAAGAGCTGGCTTCGGTGGAAGACTCACCCGAAGAGCTCTTGTACGAGGACTTCGTGTCTTCCCTTTGGGCGGGCCACCCGCTCGGCACCCCCATTTTGGGGTACCGGAAGACGATCGAGAGCTTCCAGCGCCAGGATCTCGGCAGCTACTTCAAGAGAGCCTACGATCCGGCGAACGTGGTCATCTCCGCGGCTGGGCGCCTCGATCATGACGCGGTCGCCGCTCAGGTCAACGAGTTGTTCGGGGCCCTGAAGAACAACAGCGAGCCGGCGCCCGTTAGCCCTCCCGAGGCCCAGCAGCACTTCCATATTCTCGGTCGCGAGGAGCTCGAGCAGGTGCATGTCGGCATCGGTGCGCCCGCGCTGTCGGCCACCGACGATGATCGTTATGTTGCCGCTCTGTTGAATGACCTGCTCGGTGGGAGCGTTTCCTCGAGGTTGTTCCAAAGCATCCGCGAGGAGCACGGGCTGGCCTACGCTGTGTACTCCTCGGTGGTGAGCTACAGCGATGCGGGCTATCTGTGGATCTACCTGGCGACGCGTCCGGATGCCGCGCAGAAGGCCATCGATCTGGTTCTCGAGGAGCTCGGGGTCCTGTGTGAGATCCCTGTGCCCGACGAAGAGCTGGCGCGCATGAAGGAGCATCTGAAGGGGAACTTCATGCTCGGCCTCGAGAGCACCGCCAGCCGGATGAGCAGCCTGGCGCAGCAGGAGATCTACTTCGGGACAAGATTCGAAATGGACCGGATTCTGGCAGGCATTGACGCGGTCGACGCAGAGGGTTTGCAGCAGTTGGCGCAACGTTTGTTCAGCGACGAGGTCCTCTGTGTCGATGTGATCGCACAGCGGCCGGTTGCGAGCTCTTTCCGGAAGCTCTATGCCGAAGGAATATCACTACCTGGTGGGGGACGCTTGACGCCCTCGAAGCAGGGGCCTACGCTCGATTCGTCGGGTTGAGCGAGTTGTTTCGGGTATCGGGCAGCACACCATTCAACAAAGATTAGTGGCATTTTCCTGAGCCATGATTGATCGTTATACGCGCCCAGAGATGGGCCAGCTCTGGGACCCAGCGGCACAGTACGCTTCCTGGCTCGAAGTCGAGCTTGCGGCGGCCGAGGCGATGGCCGAGCTCGGCACGATTCCCCAGGAGGTGCTACCTGAGCTCCGCCAGGCGATACCCCCCGACCCGGGCAGGGTCGAGGAGATCGAGTCCCGCACTGGCCACGACGTCATCGCGTTCCTCGAGGCGATGGAAGAGCAGATCGGCCCCTCGGCCCGATACCTGCACCTCGGGTTGACCTCTTCGGACGTTCTCGACACCTCGCTGGCGTTGCGATGCGTCAAGGCCTCTGAGCTGTTGCTCGCCGGCTGTGACCGTCTTATCGACCTGTTCAAGCAGCGCGCGCTCGAATTCCATGATCAGCCCATGGTGGGCCGAACGCACGGTATCCACGCCGAGCCGATCACTCTGGGTGTCAAGTTTCTGCGCTACTACGAGGAATTCGTCAGGGCCCGAGTGCGGCTGGAGCGCGCCCGCGAGATCATCGCGTTTGGACAGATTTCCGGGGCCGTGGGCGTCTATGGCACCGTGGATCCACGCGTCGAGGAGCTCGTGTGTGAGAAGCTCGAGGTCCAAGTGGAGCCCGTTGCGTCACAGGTCGTCCCTCGCGACCGGCACGCCGAATTCCTCAGCCACCTCGCCATCGTCGCCGCCTCCGTGGAGAACGTAGCCTTGGAGATCCGCGGTCTGCAGCGCACAGAGGTTCGGGAAATAGAGGAACCTTTCCGCAAGGGGCAGAAGGGCTCCTCGGTCATGCCGCACAAGCGCAATCCGATCAAGTGCGAGAACCTGGTGGGCCTGGCCCGGTTGGTGCGTGCCTATGCGATGACCGGCTTCGAGAACGTGGCCTTGTGGCACGAGCGGGATATTTCGCATTCTTCGGTAGAGCGTGTGGCTCTTTCCGACGCCTGCATTCTTCTGGATTTCATGATGCACCGTCTGCACGGTGTAATAGCTGGCCTTCATATCTATCCCGAGGCGATGATCCGTAACCTCGAGCTGACCAACGGATTGGTTTTCTCGAGCCGCGTCTTGGAGATGATGATGGAGGCTGGTGCGGCCCGCACGGATGCGTATCTCATTGTGCAGAGGGCCGCCATGCAGTGCTGGTCCACTCGCGAGCCTTTCAATAAGGTGCTCTTGGCTGACGCAGAAGTGCGGCAGCACTTGGACGAGGCCGACCTGGATCGTGCCTTCGACATGGACGACACCCTGGCTCGCGTGGGGAAGATCTTCGCCCGTGTCCTCGGCGACTCGTATCGTGAGTCAGAGGCTGCCGAGGTACCCAGGACGAAGGGAGGGTAGATGCCATGAAAGGACGTGTGCTCGTGATCCTCCGTCCGGAGATGCCCGACCTCGAAGGCGAGAGTCTGGTCAAGACTCTCGAGGACGGTGGCTTGGACGGCGTTGTCTCGGTACGACGGGGCAAACTCTTCGAGATCGAGCTGAGCGCCACGGATCCAGTCGAGGCGAAAGCTCAACTTACCAAGATAGCCAGTGAGCATCTGGCCGATCCGGCAACGGAGAAGATCGAAGTTCTCGTGCCGGGCGCGGGCCCCGAAGCGTTTGGTGTCGTGGCGGTCTACGACCGCCGCCAGGGCGAGCGTCGTTCGGAAGAGCGACGTGCCGAAGCTGACCGCCGCTCGGGCAGAGACCGGCGTCTCGACGCGCTCGCTGCCAAGGAACGTGCCGAGGGCGCCAAGGAGCGCGACGAGGGCGGCAAGGAGCGCACCGAGGACGGCAAGGATCCCGACGGCAACGCCAAGGAGATCGACGACAACCGGCGCACCGGATCAGAACGGCGCGAAAAGAAAGATCGCCGCGATCTCAAAGACCGCCGCGATTCCGAAGATCGACGTGCGGGAATGGAGCGACGCTCAGGTGATGAGCGCCGGACCGACGAAGAAGACTTCTCAGACCCCGAGCGCCGCGGTTGGACCCGGCGAAGGGTCGATCAATGACCCGGGGTTTTTGACACTCCCGGAACAGGCACCTGGAGGGTAGGGCGTGGCACGTGGCTTGAAGCACGCGTGTGGTGTCTTCGGCATCCTCGGACATCCAGAGGCGGCGCGCATGGCCTATCTGGGCCTCTACGCGCTGCAGCACCGGGGGCAAGAGAGTGCCGGCATAGCCACCGCTGATCTCGGCGCGATGTTCGTGGAGCGCGACATGGGATACGTCGCGGACATCTTCAGCGAGGAGCGCCTCGACCATCTTCCCGGTCGCATGGCCATCGGCCACGTGCGCTACTCGACCGCGGGCGGCAGCAGCCTGCGGAATGCCCAGCCGGTGCGTATCGAGAGCCGTAATGGCTCGATCGCGCTCGGCCACAACGGCAACCTGGTGAATGCCGACGCGATTCGGGCGGATCTCGAAAAGGCGGGAGCGGTTTTCACGACCAGTAGCGACACCGAGGTCATCCTGCACCTGTTCGCGCGTAGCGAGTGCAACGAGGCGCTCGATGCCCTCGTTGATGCTCTCGGCCGAGTCGTGGGTGCTTTCTCTATTACCGCACTGTCGAACGAGTGGCTGATTGGTGCCCGTGACCCGCTGGGGTTCCGGCCGCTATCGATCGGCTACCTGGACGGTACCTGGATACTGGCCTCCGAGACCTGTGCCTTCGATCTCATGGGGGCTCGCTATATCCGCGATGTTCAGCCCGGGGAGATCGTTGCCTTCCATGAGGAAGCGGTAGGCAATGAGAAGACGCTTGCAGCCGTATCTGCCGGGAATGGCGTCTGGGGCGCCGGATTTCGATCTCTTCGACCCTGGCACCCGCGCGAGCCCCAGCACTGCATCTTCGAGCACGTCTACTTCGCGCGTCCCGACAGCGTGCTTTACGGGTCCGGCGTGCAGGAAGCGCGCCAGCGCATGGGACATACCCTGGCGCAGGAGGCTCCAGCCGACGCCGATCTCGTCGTTCCGGTGCCTGACGGCGGAATCTACGCCGCGCAGGGTTATGCGAAGGAGTCGGGGTTGCCGT